>CAZWHH010000301.1:0-3855 GCA_964633615.1 uncultured Bacteroidales bacterium
AATCTGCCGTATTTTATAAAAACAACCAATTGCTTGGAGGAGGCATTATTAAATATTAGAACCTTAAATAATCTTTATCCAAATGAAACCCTCATCTGCAACATATAGATAAAAGGCAATGATTAGAGCATGAGGGTTACATGAGATGCAGTAACAAAGAATGGGGACTTTGGTAGAAATAAGTCTCAGAATATAAAACTAATAAATTAACTTTATCCAAATGAAAATTAAAATACTTTTATTGCTGACCTTTATTTTGCCCATGTCTTTATTCAGCCAAAACAGCACCTACTTTATAAAGTTTACTGACAAAGACACAACCTATAATCCTTTCAAACTAACCCAACCTGAAGAATTTCTCTCTAACAGGGCTATTCAACGAAGAATTAATCAAAATATTAATATTGACCTTCTGGATTTGCCTGTCTCTCCCAGATATAAAGACAGCATCTCCAAGCCGGGTATTCAAATTTTAAATCAGACCAAATGGTTGAATGGTGTAATTGCAGAAGTTTCAGATACAATGATTGATTCACTGATTCATATAAGTTTTATTGAAGAGATGATTGAGATACTCCCTCCCTCACCTAAACAAAAATCTAAAAAAGATACAACTAAAAATACCCAGATGAGTCAGGTATATTGCGCTAATTTATATCTTGCAAACAAAGTTTCCGACCGGCAAATAAAAATGCTCAACGGACATGTATTGCATCAAAACGGATACAGAGGAGATGGGATGTTAATATCAGTGATTGACGGAGGTTTCTCTAACGTAACCAATCTCTTTGATAGTTTGTGGAATCACAATCAAATTCTTTTTACCTATGATGTCCACAGCAAAAATGAAGTGGTAGCTGATGATCATTACCATGGCACTTATGTACTTTCAATCATGGGAGAACATATACCCAACGAATTTATTGGAACTGCGCCAAAAGCAAACTATATACTAATCCGCTCAGAAGTCACCGGATATGAATATCTCATTGAAGAGTACTACTGGGCAATAGCAGCAGAAATTGCAGACAGTGCCGGAACTGACATCATCAACTCCTCGCTGGGATATACAACTTTTGATAAAACAGAACAAGATCATACCTACCATGATATGGATGGAAATACAACACCTGCAGCTATTGCAGCAGATATTTCAAGTTCAAGAGGTATAATAACGGTTGTAAGTGCCGGGAACAATGGTAATTCCAGCTGGCAATATATCTCCACACCTGCAGATGCAGACAGCGTTATTACTGTTGGAGCGGTAGATGAAGATGGAAAATATGCAAGTCTTAGTTCTACCGGACCCAGTGCCGATGGAGATGTGAAACCCACTGTTGCTGCAATGGGGCAGGGAACATATTTTACAAACACTTCCGGCAATATTGGAAACGGAAACGGTACTTCTTTTGCCGCACCTATTATTTGCGGACTTACAGCCTGCCTTTGGCAGAAGTATCCTCATTTAAACAATTGGGATATTATAAAAAAAATCATTAATAATTCAAGCCGGGCAAACAATCCGGATTCCCTGTTGGGATACGGCCTGCCTGACTTTGCCAATGCAGCAGACCTGGAAGTATCTGTAAATAAACCAAAAGATCTTATATTGAAGGTGTATCCGAATCCCTTCCTGGATAACTTTAAACTGGATATTGTTCAAAAAAAAGCAATATATGACTCACTGCTTATTGAGATTTATAATATCATGGGGACAAAAGTGTTTTCAAGAAAAATATTGAGACCACCGGAATCAAAAAGCATCAAAATTAAAGAGCTTAAAAAAGCAGAGGCCGGAGTTTACATTCTAAAAGTGAGATCGGAAGAGAAAATCATAGGAAAAAAGAAAATAATAAAACAATAGAGATCCAAATGAATGAATCTATCACATTACTGGAACTGAACAAGAAAGTACAGCAAATACTCAAAGAACAATTTAACTATTCATACTGGATTATCGCGGAAATAAGCGAATTAAAATCCAACCGAAGTGGCCATGCTTATATTGACCTGATAGAAAAAGACGAAATAGAGGATAAGATTATTGCCCGGGCAAGAGCCATCATCTGGGCTAACACTTACAGAATTCTTAAACCCTACTTTGAAACAACAACGCAAAGAGAATTTCAAAGCGGATTAAAAATCTTAATAAGAGCATCTGTTGAATTTCACGAACTATATGGCTATAGCTTATACATTCATGATATTGACCCAACCTATACATTAGGCGAGCTGGCCAGGCAAAAACTGGAAACGGTTGAAAGATTGAAACAAGAAGGAATTTTCAACATGAATAAAGAGTTAGAATTCCCTCTTGTTCCGCAAAAAATTGCGATCATCTCCTCTAAAACTGCAGCCGGCTATAAAGATTTCATGGAGCAATTAAGCAATAATCCATATCAATATAAATTTTATACCAAATTATTTCCTGCAGTATTACAGGGAGATCAGGCTGAAAAATCCATTATCAAGGCCCTTGATAAAATTTTTGCTTATGAGGAATTTTTCGATGTGGTTGTTATTATTCGGGGGGGAGGGGCAAAATCTGATCTGGGTGTCTTCGACCTGTATAACCTTGCAGCAAATGTGGCTCAATACCCTTTACCTGTGATTACCGGAATCGGACACGAGAAAGATGAAAGTATTACAGACCTTGTTGCTTATAAAAAATTAAAAACACCCACTGCTGTAGCAGATTTTCTGGTTGAAAAACTTTATGATTTCGAAAGCCTGATTAAAACAAAGTTTGATCATTTTCAAAATTTGATCAAACAATACATAAAACAAGAAAATTTGAAACTTCAATCAATCATTTATCGTTTAATCCCAAAAACAAGAAGTCAACTTGAAAGTGAAAAAGGATATCAATTAATTATTCATCAAAAACTAAAAAATGCTCAATTAAATTTTATATCAAATCAAAAGAATAAGATCCGTCAATATGCATTTCATTTAAAAAATAATACGATCATTTCTCTAAATAAAAAAAACAACCTGCTAAATAAATATTTAAATGAATTCATTAATTCAACAAGAAAATCTCTCAATAGTCAAAAAAACAAGATCAGCCAACTAGAATTATCAAATAAATACTTAAATCCAAAAGAAATATTAAAACGAGGCTATTCTATTACAACAAAAGATGGTAAAATAATTAAAAAATACAGCAGCCTGAAAAAAGACGACCAGATCAAAACTTTTCTGAAACAAGGTTTTATCGAAAGTCGTGTAATAAAATTAAGCAAAAATCAAACTTAATAAGGTAAACAAAATTTGAATAGACTTAAAAAAGATAATTATATACTAAACCCAAAGAAAAATTAAAAAGAATTATTATTTTCATTGCAAATAAATATATACATAGATGATTAAAAGAATATTAACAATCTTTTTTATCCTATCAGTATTTCTGACCTATTCTTCTCAAATATTTGGGCAAGAGGACAGAGCGGTTGATAGTCTTAAAAATGAGATTTCAAAAGCCGAGGGTGGCCAAAAAGTAAAATTGCTCAATCAAATATCAAAACAATACTGGTCGATTTCTCCTGATTCAAGTTTACACTTTGCCAAAGAGGCTCTGAAGGTAGCTCAAAAAATCAATGATGATGCCGGCATTTCTGATGCCCTTAACAGAATTGGCAATGCTCACTTCTTCTTAGGAAATGAAGAGAAAAGTCTTTCCTACTATAAAAATGCACTGGAACTCAGAAAAAAATTAAACGAACCGGAAAGACTCATCCAAATATACAATAATCTGGGAGTCTATTATGCCAATGTCAGGAACGTGGAAAAAAGCAATGAATTTTACCATAAAGCTCTTAAAACAAGTAAAGAGACAGGATCAGTAGAGGATAT
>CAZWHH010000302.1:0-3831 GCA_964633615.1 uncultured Bacteroidales bacterium
CGCTCACTTCGTATTTGGGATCAATATCAAATTCTGCAGCATCTTTGATACGTGGAAAGGAAATGGTGTGTGGTCCAATGTTATAACAAGCTTCAAAATGATTTGTATGTCTCACAAGCGAAAGAACTTCAAAACGCCAGTCATACAATCCAAACAGGGCGCCAATCCCTACATCATCGACACCTGCCTCCTGGGCTCTGTCAAGGGAGGTGAGTCTCCATCCATAATTAGCTTTTTTACCTTTCAGATGATACCATTTATAAGCTTCCGGATGATAGGTTTCCTGAAAAATCTGGTAGGTACCTATCCCTGCTTCCCCTACTTTCCGGAATCCTTCAACATCCAATGGAGCAGCGTTAATATTTACTCTTCTTATTTCTCCATTGCCCTTTTTTACTTCATATACTTTTTTTACTGTATGTGCAATGTAATCAGCATCATACTGAGGATGCTCCCCGTAAACCAGGATAAGTCTTTTTTGCCCGTTATCTTCCAGCGCCTCTACCTCATGCACAATTTCCTCGTCATTCAGGGTTTTTCTTACAGCATATTTATTTGATGCCCTGAAGCCACAGTATTTACATTCATTGGTACATTTATTGCCAATGTATAGCGGGGCAAACAATACAATCCTGTTGCCGTAGATATTATTTTTTAAGTCACGGGCTCCTTGTTTGATCTCTTCCACAAGCTCCGGATCGTCAGCATTTATTAAAATTGCGGTCTCTTCCAGGTTCAATCGCTTTTTATTCAGTGACTTGGAAATGACTTCTTTTACCTTTTCCTTGTCTGGTTTTTTTGTTTTTTCAATAAAGTTCCAAATTTCTTTGGCATCAATGAATGGCTTCATCCTTTCGTCCTTTATCTTATATTCTTCTGGTGTAAATTTCATAATATCCAATCCTTTCTATATTAAAAAGTAATCATTGTTTTTATAAAGTAATTTCTTCCCGGTTCAATATTGATTATCCCCCGATTGGTGGATAAATGATTTTTGTAAGCTCTGTCGAATATGTTCTTAATTCCGGCAGTAAACTTTATGCGGGGCATATTAAGATCAAACTCTGAAGAGCTAAGTACCAGGTTGTAAACCGCATACCCCGGAGTTTCCTGTTCATCTTCTGCTGTTTTTTTCTGATCATCGTGAAGATTGACAGAAAAATCTACAGAGGCAATTCCCGGAATCCGGTATTTGATTCCCAGAATTCCATTCAATGGTGGAATCAGCGGAAGATTTTCATTATTCTTAGTATCTCTTCCCCGCACGAATGAGGCTTTGGCATAAAGAACCGTGTTTCTTACTATGTTGTAGTTTGTCTGCATATCGAAACCGTATAACAGGGCTTTGCTTACATTCGAATTGATCAGGGCCGGCAGGGTATCTTTTGTCCCGGCACCTGCCCCGGTATTATAAGTGTAAACAAATTCTCCCGGCTTTTCTACAATCAGGTTAGAGAAACTGTTCAAATATCCATTTATTTTAAAGTTTATTTTTGGTTTCCAGATTCTGAAACCCATATCCAGGGAGTATCCTTCTTCAGGTTTTAAATTCGGATCCCCTAATTTAACACTGCTGCCCAGATCGATATATTTGTATCGTTCTTCAATTGAGGGGGCCCGGAATGATCTTCCCAGGGAAAGAGTCAGGTCCATATCATTTGTCAAAGCATAAAGCATCCCAATATTGGCGCTCCATGATTTGTTATATACTGTTTGTTCCGGGAATGTAATACGCTGATTGGGCACAGGGTCCATTTCTGCTCCGTTCATTATGAGATACACCGGGTCGAGCGCTTTTTCATTGGTTACTCTTATCAGATCATATCTTAATCCCAGGGTAAGATCAAGTTTTTCGTTTATCAAAGAGAATTGATCCTGCAGAAAGAGACCTGCGCTTCCATAGGTAGCATCTGGCATGGGTTTTTCTCCTTTGATTATATTTATCGTATCTACCGGGTTTCCTCCTGCATCAAGGGGTTCCTTCATAATGTATTTTTCCCTGCTTGTATTGAGTCTTCTTTGCCAGAGATCAATTCCTGCAGTGATGCGATGTTCATCGAAAGCATTCCAGTTTGTTTTTAACTGAGCTCCGTCAGTATAATGATTTCCTTTCGGAAGGGTTTTCTTTGGCGTAATGCGCGCATTGGGAGTTACTTTTTGAATATTGGGAATTAATTCTACATCTCTGAGTATGTATTGATGATAGTATTTAAGACTCAATTTTTTTAGTGATGGAGTAAGTTCATTCATTGTATATTTTCCACTGTACAAAGTTCGTTTTTCTTTAGGATAAGTGGCTTCTGCTGGTCCGGGAAATGGACTACCACCCGGAATTCCAATATCTTCGCCAAAGAAACGCTGAAACTGCAGGCTTAGTTCATGGTTTTTAAAAGGACGAAGTCCAAAGGCAGCTGCAATACTGTTGTCGGTAAATTGACTGTTAGGTAGTACTCCTTTGGGAGTCTGTATGTTTTCGGCATTTCTCATTCTGCCACTCAGATGAAACTTCCATATTTTAGAACCTGTATTGACACTCACTTTTCTGGAGAAAAGGTTGTTTACTGATTGATAGCCTCCTGTGAAATTTCCGGACGCATAAAACTGGTCGGCAAAATGAGCTTTTTTGCTTATAAAATTAACAACACCTCCCATGGCACCTGTCCCGTAGAGTAGGGAAGAGGCACCTTTAATGACCTCTATTCTTTCAAGGTCTGTAAAATCAACCAGAGATAAACCTGCTGCCAGATCTGTGGCTGTTTCAATCCGGTTCCCGTCTATCAAGGCTACAATCCGTTGTTCATTCATTCCACGTATATTGAGGCTTGTAGCCCAGGGCGCATCATTCTTCATGGAGATGCCGGGCTCGTTTTCCAATGCTGCGGCCGGTGAAAAAGCTACCGATTCTTCAAGTTCATCGGCATGCATTACTTCAATGGGCAAAGCCACATTTTTTTCCATTTTATCCTGATGCAAACTGGAAACAATGACTTCTCCAAGGTTGACAAGCTCTTTTGTCAGAGAAATGGTTAGTTGTTTTGACTGTTCCAGTTTAAGATCTCGCTGAAAAGATTCATATCCTACAAAAGAGACCTTCAACTGATAAGAGTCTTTTTTCAGGTTGCTGAAGGTAAAGTTCCCATTCCTGTTGGTAATGGTTGCTTTAAAAGGCTTTGACGAACTATCAGTCTCCTTGACAAAGATCATCACGGTCGCTCCGGACAACTTATTTTGCGTTTCAGCATCCATCACTTGTCCGCTCAAAGAAAGATTTTGCGCGTTTGCCTGTGAAATTCCTGAAAACCAGAATATAAAGGCCAGGATAACTAAATATCTGTTATTCTTTTTCATTTTTGAGTAATACCGATTTAATTTGAACTCCGTTTAAACGGCCTGCCTGTCCGGTTAAAGAGCCAATCTCGTCGGTAGTACCTTCCAGTACCAGTGAAATTAAACTGGTATTATCGGTTCGGGGCAATCCCTGGCGACCGATTATAATATTGGAATGACTGGAAAGAATGGAATTGATTTTTCCGGCTTGCTGCCGGTCAAGAATGTGAATGATAGCTGTTCCGATTCTCTTTTCCATTAGTATATCCTCCGGATTAGATTTAGTCTTTAACCTTGAAACAGAGCCAGTCCGTTTCTTAGTTTTATAACTGTTAATTGTTTAACAAAGATATGTTTTTCTATCATTATTCACAAGGGGGAGAATTGTTTTTTATAACATATTTTAGGGAAATTAACTCTCTTTTTTGAGAGAACTTTGAATATTGTTTGTTTGATAAAATTTGCTTTCAAATGTTTTGATAAAAGGGTCAGAACCAATTACTT
>CAZWHH010000303.1:0-3818 GCA_964633615.1 uncultured Bacteroidales bacterium
AATGGAGTCCTCTCTTGATTTAATAAAATCGAGTATATCTTTAGTTGTTCCGTTATAGAGAATATCTTCCACTTTCAGATTTTTAAGGGGGTAATTCAGGTTCCTTGCAAAAATAAGAGCCGTGTGTAGGGCTCTGTTTGCAGGGCTTGAATATATTTCCCGGGGATGTTTGTTTCGAATATCGAGTCTTTCCGACATTTTATAAGCATCGTTTATTCCTCTTGTTTTTAAGGGTCTGTCAATGTCATCCACATTATCATATTCCCAGGATGATTTTCCATGTCTTACAATATAGAGTTGTTTATAATTTTTCATTTGCGTAAACTTAATTTATTTGTTTGACATTCTGCAACTTACACCTTCCAGTATCTATGTTTTTTCGCTCCCTCTGCCATGTAACCCTCATGTTTTTCAAATATAACTTATCATGGACGTTTCATGAAGTTTTCGTTTTTGTTACAACAAATCACTGGCTAATTCGGCCAGATAGCTTCGTTCCCCTTTAACGAGGTTGACATGGCCAAATACCTCCTGCCCGAGCATTTTATCGGTCAGGTAGCTCAACCCATTAGATTTCATGTCAAGGTACGGGGAATCAATTTGCTGAATATCTCCTGTAAAGATCATTTTAGTTCCTTCTCCTGCACGTGTAATAATTGTTTTGACTTCGTGCGGGGTGAGGTTTTGCGCTTCATCCACGATAAAATATACATTGGATAAGCTTCTGCCTCTGATGTAAGCCAAAGGGCTGATGACAAGTTTTTCGTTTTCCTGCATCTCCTCAATTTTTTTGTATTCTTTGCTGGTTGTTTTGTACTGATTTTTAATTACAGACAGATTGTCGTAAAGGGGTGTCATATAGGGGGTTATTTTTTCGCTCACATCCCCCGGCAGATAGCCCAGATCACGATTAGCAAGAGGAACAATAGGCCTGGCCAGTAGTATTTGTGCGTATTTTTTTTCCTGGTGTAGTGCAGCCGCCAGGGCTAAGAGGGTTTTTCCGGTACCTGCTTTCCCTGTTAAAGCTACCAGGTCCAGGTTCTCCCTGGTAAGGGCATCAATAGAAAAAGTTTGTTCAGCATTTCTTGGAGAGATCCCATAAACCCTCTTCTTTTCGATGCGGTTCATGGTTTTATTTAGCGGGTCATAATGAGCCAGAGCGCTTGATTTATTGCCTTTTAGAATAAAATATTGATTGGCTTTTGGGTTGAGATTAAATTCTTCAGCCGCAACCCCCTCGTTTTCTGTATATAAACGATCAATCAGGTTGTTATCCATATTTTCAAGCACTTCAATATTCTTGCTCAATGGTTTGATATCCAAAACCTTATCCGACTCGTAGTCTTGCGCTTTGATTCCCAACGATTTGGCTTTTAGTCGTAAATTAATGTCTTTACTGATAAGGATTACATCTGATTTTTTATTTTTCAGCTTTACATGGTCGGTGATGGCAAGAATTCGGTGGTCCGGTGTTTGTTCGGGGAATGATTCTGTAATTTTATCTGAAAAAGGTTTGCCGGTTTCCACAGATAACTTTCCCAATCCTTTGCCAAGAGAGATACCCCCATTAAATAATTTGTCGCCGGTAATATTATTTAGCTCACGGGTAAATTCCCTGGCATTAAAATTTATTATGTCGTTGCCCTTTTTAAGCCTGTCCAGTTCTTCTAATACAACGATGGGTAAAACTATATCATTGTCCTGAAAATTGTAAATGCAATTATAATCATGAAGAATTACGTTGGTATCAATGACAAAAATTTTTTTGGATTGGGACATATTCGATTTATTTTTGTATTTAAAAGTAGTAATTTTTTATTTCTTGAAGGAAGATTTGGCTTCAAAGTTATAAACGTTTTTTTGTATAAAAAAATAAGGATTTATGGAACTCTATGATGGATTATTAACACGACGAAGTATTAGAAAATATAGTAACGAAAGCATATCCCGGGAAACTCTCGAACAGATAATCAAGGCCGGGATGTATGCACCTTCGGCTGTGAATAAGCAGCCCTGGCATTTTATTGTTATAGACGAGAAAGCCATTCACCGGAAAATAATGGAAGTACATCCCTTTTCAACTATGTTGGAAGAAGCTCCTGTTTCGCTTTTGATTTGTGGCGACGAGAATCTTCATAATGGCCCGGGATACTGGCCCGTTGATTGTGCAGCGGCCACTCAGAACATATTGCTGGCGGCCCATTCCTTTCACCTGGGGGCGGTCTGGATAGGTATTCATCCCCGGGAAGAAAGAAAAGAGGCTATTAGTGAACTAATGGGGCTTCCACCAAATGTGCATCCTTTTGCCCTGGTTGCAATGGGAATACCGGCAGAAGAAAAAGCTGCTCCGGACAGATTTAAGCAAGAAAGAATTCATTACAACAAATGGGAAAAGGGAAATGAGCAGGTATGATGAAATGATTGCCTGGATGTTCAGGCAAATCCCAATGTACCAGAGAACGGGCAAGGCTGCTTACAAAGCCGATCTGGGAACCACCCTGAAACTGGATCAATATTTTGATCATCCTCATAAACAGTACAAAACCATTCACGTGGCAGGAACCAACGGGAAAGGTTCTGTTTCGCATGCCCTGACCTCTGTGCTTCAGGCTGCAGGATATAAGACGGGTTTGTATACTTCTCCTCACCTGAAGGATTACCGGGAAAGGATCCGTATTAATGGGGAGATGATTGATAAAGCTTATGTGATTGAGTTTATTGAGCAGAACCAGTCTTTATTTGAAGAGCTGCAACCCTCTTTTTTTGAGATGAGTGTGGCACTGGCCTTTCAGTATTTTGCAGATAAACAGGTAGATGTTGCTGTGGTTGAGGTGGGGATGGGAGGAAGGCTGGATTCTACTAATATTATACAGCCTGAAGTATCAGCTATTACCAATATAGGGCTTGACCATACAGCTTTTCTGGGTAAAGAATTGCCTGTTATAGCCAAAGAGAAAGCCGGGATAATAAAAAATAACACTCCAGTGGTTATTGGAGAAACTCATTCTAAGACTCATAAGGTATTTGAAGAAAGAGCCAAAGGGATGGGGGCTGAAATTTATTTTGCAGACAGGTTTTATAAACTGGAAGAAAAGCAACCCGGAGCGTTTATGAGTAAACAGTATCATGTGATTAATCCTGTGACTAATGAGATTTTATTTGATTTGAAGACAGATTTGCTTGGAGCTTACCAGGCAAAGAACCTGGGGACTTGTCTTAAAATATTGGATTTGTTAAGAGAAAAAGGTTTTCGGATAACCAGAGAACACATTCAGGAAGGTTTGGCTAAAGTAAAACAAAAAACAGGTTTTGCCGGCAGGTGGCAGGTGCTTGGACAGACCCCTTTGGTTTTATGTGATACTGCACATAACCGGGAAGGGATTGCTACGAATATTGAACAACTAAACAGGATGGATTATCATCAGTTGCATTTTGTCATAGGGTTTGTGAACGACAAGAACCTGGACCCGATTCTTTCATTATTTCCCCGGGAGGCTGTTTATTATTTTACCAAAGCAGATATTCCCAGGGCATTGGATGAACATGAACTTGAAAGGCAAGCTTTAAGGAGAGGATTACACGGCAAAAGTTATGGTACTGTAAAACAAGCTTTTCAGCAAGCCCGGACAGCAGCAGGCCAGCATGATCTGATTTATGTCGGGGGAAGTACGTTTGTGGTAAGTGAAATTATATAGAGAAAAAAGTGCATTATTTTTTTTGGAAATAAAAAAAGAAGCTTATATTTGCAACCGCTTTTTGAAATTATTGGGGCGATTAGCTCAGCTGGTTCAGAGCATCCCGACTAACGAGTCGGGAGG
>CAZWHH010000304.1:0-3817 GCA_964633615.1 uncultured Bacteroidales bacterium
CGAAGAATAGTGGCGCTTGCAGCCTTTTTAGCTGATGTTACAGGAAGACCGGAGTCTGCCCCTTTTATTTTTGATGATCCTATCTCCTCTTTAGACCATGAATTTGAATGGGAAGTGGCCATGCGTTTGGCCAGATTAGCACAAGAACGTCAGGTAATAGTGCTTACCCATAGGCTTTCTTTATATGGAGTTTTAGAAGATGCTGCTAAAAAAATTGGCGAAAATTGGAAAAAGAAAAATTTAAATCAACAATGTATTGAATCTCTGGCTGGCTCAGTAGGCCATCCTGCAAGCGAACAAGCCTGGAGCCAAAAAACAGGCAACGCTAATAATACACTTATTGATCGATTAAAGAAAGCAAAAAAAGATTTAGATAATGGTGGCGATTCTGAGGTTTATAAAAGTCAAATAAAAAGTATTTGTACAGATTTTCGAAAATTACTTGAACGTACGGTTGAAGAAGACTTATTGAATTCAGTGGTAAAAAGGCATAGAAAAAATATAACTACGGACAATAAGCTGGATAAGCTTTCTAATATCGATAAAAATGACTGCGAGTTTCTGGACAGACTTATGACAAAGTATTCGAAATTTGAACATAGCCGGTCTGAAGAACATCCGGTTGACATGCCAAAGGAGTCTGAATTGCATGAAGATTTGGAAAATTTAAAAGAGTGGCGAAAAAATTTTAAAACCTGAACATAAAACATATGAGCACCGTCGGCCAAAAAGAAATCAAAACCCAGCAAAAAGTAAAAGGCTTTTTGCAGCAAAACTTAGGTTATCGTTACCTGGGCTATTGGAAAGAGCGTGAAAGTAACAGCCAGGTTGAAGAGCAGATTTTACGCGATTGGCTGACAAAGCAAGGGCATGAAGAAAAAGTCATTACCAAGGCCTTCCGAAGCATTGACCAGGCAAAAACTCTTGGTGGCAGTAAAAACTTGTATGATGCTAACAAGGAATTTTACAGCCTGCTGCGTTATGGGGTTAAGGTCAAGCCGGAAATCGGTGAGCAAACCGTTACCGTTTGGCTGGTTGACTGGGAAAATCCGGGGAATAATGATTTTGCTTTTGCCGAGGAGGTGACCATCGAGGGAGTGCATTCCAAACGGCCGGATGTGGTGCTTTACATTAATGGTATCGCCATTGGAGTGCTCGAGCTCAAACGTTCTACTGTCTCGGTAACCGAAGGCATCCGCCAAAACCTGGACAGCCAGAAGAAAGATTTTATCCGCTCCTTTTTTGCTACGGTTCAATTGATAATGGCAGGAAGCGATACAGAAGGGCTTCGCTATAGTGTCATTGAAACACCTGAAAAATACTGGCTCCGGTGGAAGGAAAATGAATATCCATCATCAGACAATGATCCGCTTTTAGTAGAGCTGGGACAGGTTTGTTCCAAAGAACGAATGCTGGAACTGATTCATTACTTTATGGTATTTGATGCAGGAACTAAAAAAATTTGCAGGCATAACCAATACTTTGGTGTACGTGCTTCACAGGAACATGTCCGGCAATGGGAAAGCGGTATTATATGGCATACACAGGGTAGTGGCAAATCCCTCACTATGGTTTGGCTGGCAAAGTGGATCAGGGAAAACATTGATAATTCCAGGGTTTTGCTGATCACCGATCGTAAAGAGCTGGATGAACAGATTGAATCTGTATTTAAAGGGGTTCACGAAGATATTTACCGTACCCGAAGCGGAGCAGACCTTGTCAATGTTTTAAACCTGAATGAAGAATGGCTGATCTGTTCGCTTGTCCATAAATTCGGTTCAGGGGATGAAATCAGCGAAAGAGATATTGATGCTTATGTCGATGATTTAAAGAAAAATGTTGACAAGGATTTCGAAGCCAAAGGAAATATAGTTGTCTTTGTTGATGAATGCCACAGAAGCCAATCAGGCAAACTGCACCGGGCGATGAAGAGATTATTGCCGGAGGCGATGTTTGTCGGCTTTACAGGTACACCGCTGCTTAAAGTGGATAAGCAAAAAAGCGTTGAGGTATTTGGCCCTTACATTCATTCCTATAAATTTGACGAAGCAGTACATGACGAGGTCATTCTCGATTTGCGCTACGAAGCCCGGGATATTGAACAAAACCTTACTTCACAAGATAAAATAGATGATTGGTTCGAGGTAAAAACCAAAGGCTTGTCTGATTTAGGAAAAGCACAGGTGAAACAACGCTGGGGGACATTAAAAAAGGTTCTGAGTTCGCAGGATCGTTTGAACAAGATAGTTTCGGACATCCTTATGGATATGGCCATGCGCGACCGCTTAAAAAGCGGCAACGGAAATGCCATGCTGGTTACAGAAAGTATATATGCTGCATGCCGGGTTTATGAAATGTTTCAGAAAACCGACCTGACAGGCAAGTGTGCCATTGTAACTTCTTATAATCCTCATCACAGTGATATTAAAAGAGAAGAAACAGGAGAAGGACAAACTGAAAAGCTTCGGAAATATGAAATCTATCGCAAAATGCTTTCTGATTATTTTAATGAATCGGAAGAAACTGCTATAAGGAAAACAGAAAAATTTGAGGAGGAGGTCAAGCGTAAATTCATTAAAGAACCAGGGCAAATGAAGTTATTGATCGTGGTTGATAAGTTGCTGACCGGCTTTGATGCACCTCCGGCCACTTACTTGTATATTGATAAGAAAATGAGAGACCATGGACTTTTTCAGGCTATATGCAGGGTGAATCGATTACATACAGAAGATAAAGAATATGGATATATCATCGATTACAAAGATCTGTTCCGCTCCCTTGAAGAATCAATTAAAGAATATACAGGTGAAGCATTAGATGGCTATGACAAAGAAGATGTGGAAGGTTTGCTGAAAAACAGACTTGAACAAGGAAAGGAAAGACTTGAACAAGTGAGGGAATCAATAAAGGCATTATGCGAACCTGTAGAACCTCCTTACAATACAGCAGATTACCTTAAATACTTTGTCGGTCCAAGTGATCAGCCGGATGTTCAAAAAGATAATGAACCCAAACGCCTCGAGTTATATAAGTTGACATCAGCCTATGTGAGAGCCTATGCCAACTTAGCCAATGAAATGGAAGAGGCCGGATACTCCCCGGAAGAAACCAATACCATTAAAGAGGAAGTAAATTATTTTGAAAAAGTTCGTGAAGAAGTTAAGATTTCCAGCGGTGATTATGTAGATATGAAAGTCTATGAACCTGCCATGCGGCATCTGCTGGACACATACATAAGAGCAGAAGAAAGCGAAACGCTTGCCAGCTTTGATGATATGACACTGGTGGATCTCATTGTGGAAAGAGATGAAAAAGGTACTGATCCACTTCCCGAATCCCTCAAAAAGAATCCTGAATCTATGTCCGAGACCATTGAAAATAACGTACGCAGGCTTATTATTGATGAAATGCCAGTCAATCCTAAATACTATGAAGAGATGTCCCGTTTGCTGGACGAACTTATTAAACAACGCAAGCGGGAGGCAACTGATTATCAAAAATACCTGAAAAAAGTTATTGCTCTGGCCAAAAAAGTTCGTAAGCCGGAATCGGGTACAGATTATCCCGAAGGAATTACAACACCTGCCCTTCGGGCTTTATTTGATAATCTCGAGGAAGTTGAGAACAATGAGGCTGCTGAACCAGAAGAATCTTATGGCAATAACCTTCCCCAAACTATAAGAGCCCAAAAAGCAATAGAGTTGGATAAAGCCATTCAAGAGGCCCGGGAAGCCAGTTGGCGCGGGAATATTTTTAAAGAAAGAAAAATACGGAAGGCTATTAAATCAGTAGTTGGAGATAATAATGAATTGGCTGA
>CAZWHH010000305.1:0-3807 GCA_964633615.1 uncultured Bacteroidales bacterium
CAAAAACATATCTTGAATTATGGAAAAAGCCCCGTATAAATCCGGAATCATCAATAACCAGTCCACCAATATTTCTGTTTTCTAATTCCGGATGGTGCAAAACATACCAATTTTTCTCAGAATCCATACATTTCAGAGGATCTGTTGTTTCATGATTAATCATCCATAAAGTCTCCGATCCATCTTTAGTGAGATGGCTGATTCGAATATCACCAGATAACCCTGATTCCAAAGTGCTATTCCCCCCGGTGTAATTTTCGATTATTCCACTGCGGGAAAACTCAAGAAGTCCGTTTCCCCAGGTACCTGAGTAATACTGCCCCTTAATATCTGACTGAATAACAGAAGTGGCATCCTGAAAACCATCAAATTCAATGTTATTCCACTCCTCGTCTTCAAATTGATACACTTGAAAAGGCCGGTCATAAGAATTAAAACTTTCGGAATACCCTCCTGCAGAGACTGTAATAATTCCTTCATTACCTGACATAGAGAAAGCATAAGAAGAGGCAGGACCAGGCCATATAATGCTTTCATTATCAGCATTGGAAACATACCGAATCAACCCTGCTCTTCGATCGCCAACCCAATATTCACCATCCTTTTTTAAAATAGCTGAAGGATAGGCTGCCTTCCCGGCGTATTGTTGTATTTGCTCTGTCAGGGATAAATTCTGATCATATAACAGAATCCTTTCACCGGAGGTAACAAGAAGTTCATTCTGGGTTTCCCCGATATCTGTAATCCTTGTTTCAGAATCATTTAACAAACTATAAGAACTCAAGTCTTCAATAAAATATAATCTGTCAGATTCCCCCTCGTAAAATTGGGACAGCACGACTTTATCCTGGAATAATTCAATGTTTGATATGGGTCGCGTATAGTCAGGAAGGAGGGTATACTGCTCCCATGCTTCCGGATTAGTCAGATTCGGATGATTAATGTCTGCATAGTACAAACCCTGGTCGGTAGCAGCATAGAGGTAATTTTGATCTATAACCAAATCAAACACTTTTAATGTAGGAAATTCATGGATATGGTAGGTCTCACCTATATTCCCGGAATTCAAATCCATTGTAACGATTCCGAAAGATGTGCATATAAAGGCCAGATCATTACTAAATACTAATTCATTGATTGATCTTTCAGGAAAAACAGCCTCATCCTTTATTGTTGGAATATTGCTTATCCTGTCCCCTGCAACCATATCAAGATTTCCGTTTTTGTATCCAATCAGTAAAATATTCTGGTTATTCCGGAAAGCAATGGAGGTTATATTTGCATCATTCAAATCATTAATAATATCAAGGGTTTCTGTATTATTAAAATTTCTGTTATAGATTAAGATACCATTCCTGGAAGCCGCGTAAATCGTTGAATTCCCTTTGGCTAAATCATGTATCCTATTATAAGAAAAATGAGCGCGCCACTCACTAACGGGTATCTGGGCAGAAGCTGCATTCTGAAAAAAAATCCATAAAAACAACAATAAAAAAAGCTTCAAGGAGCTAATGGTTAAGCGCTCATTCATTTTTAATATAATTTTTTTCCTGAAGAAAAAGAAACAATTTTGAAATGGCCCTGCTTCTGTGACTAATTTTATTCTTCTCGCTTATCGGCATTTCTGCAAATGTCTGACTGTAACCATCAGGGATAAAGATCGGATCATACCCAAATCCCTCATTGCCTCTTTTTATTTCAATAATTCTTCCGTTTACTATTCCTTCAAAACGAAATTCTTCGTCATCTATTATCAAAGAGATAACCGTCCTGAAACGTGCTTTTCTGTTTTTCTCTTTTTCAAGGGCCTTCAACACTTTATTCATGTTGTCATTGGAATCTTTTGCAGCCCCTGCATATCGCGCAGAATAAACTCCGGGCGCACCATTCAAAGTTTCAATTTCCAACCCGGTATCATCTGCAAAACAGTTCATTCCAAAATTCCTGTAAACAAAGGTGGCCTTCTGACTGGCATTCCCTTCAAGGGTATTCTGGTTTTCCGGCAATTCTTCGTGGCAATGAATATCCTTCAGACTTAAAATTCTCAGTTCCTCTCCTGCCAGCGACTGTATTTCCCTGATCTTATTCTGATTGTTTGTTGCAAAAACCAAGTCCATGATTTTTTTTGATATCAAAACTAAGAAATTAATTCAAACCTTCATGAAATATTTTTTTCATAAAATTTACCCTGCCTTATACATAAACTGTACAATTATCTATTGACAGTATTTTATTGTTCTATTGTTCTATTGTTTTATTGTTGAATGAGGGCTGAGGTTTCAAGATAATTCGAAAATCCTGAGAGAAAACGAAGTGACCATTGACAATTGTGTGTCAACTGAATGACTATTGAGTGACTATTGAAAGACAAAAATCTAATCCGCATTCCAATATATATAAACTATAGAAAAAAGCGCGCTTTTAGAAGGACTGGATTATTCATGCGTTAAGTTTAGTGCAGATGCAAGTCGCCGATGTAGATCTCATATGATCAATAAAATTAATAACCTGTGTGTAAATAAAAGCAAAAATTATTGATGAGAAGCACTGATCACCATAACAGGTATGGCTTTATGATTAGCAATAACATATTGTTCAGGGGAATTCAAAAGATAATCTGAAAATGATTTTTTAGGAGCCACGATCAAAATTAAATCTGCATTCTTCCGATGGGCATACTCTACAGTTTCATCCACAAAGCTGTGCTTTCCTTCAGCCATACCAGTCTCATAACTAATCCCCTTTTTGTCCAGATAGTTTTGACAATAAAATGTGTTGGCCTTAATTTTATGGATGGTTTCTGACTCTGTAAAATTGGGTTTTAACAGAAAAAATTTTGGGCTGTACAACTTATGAAGGTATTCAACCCAATTCAGCTTTTCTTTAGCATCAGTTCTAAAATCAATCGGCATAACCACATTCTTGAGCGCAGTATTTTTCGGTGGTTTTTGTACTACAATAAAAGGAGTAGAGGTGTTCGTAACTACTTTAAGCGCCCAGCTGCCCACAATTTTCTGTATCCCCTTCATTCCATGGGTTCCCATGACAATCAATTCAGCATCAAGATTATCCGAACTACGACCAATATTAGTAAATATAGTCCCTTTTGTCACCAAAGGTTTAATGGTGCGCTTATACTTTTTGCTTTTCTCATACGCAATTTCTGCCAATTTATCACCCGTTTCGGTAATATCCCTGTTTTTTTTCGCTATATGCAATAAAACTATATCCTTATTAATTTTGTGTGTAACCCTAATAGCCGTCTTAAGAGCATTGTCAGCAACCTCTGAAAAATCCCAGGGGACTATAATAGGACCAGTACCAATTTTCATTTTAAAAATTTATTTGATAAATTGTTGCCATTAATTGGGATAAAAATTAAAACATTTTCGGAGAAAATCAAACAATTATGCAACCTTTTCATAAGGCATTATTTTTATTACTCTCGTTTTTAATTCTCTTAAATATTTCTGATGTCTCCGGAACAGATAACACCAGCCTGGAAGGCTGCCCGTTTATCCGAAAAATACATCTGGATAATTACGGTATCGAAAACAACAACTTTTCCATTGTTCAGGATAGCCTGGGAAATCTTTTTATTGGGAACAGCAATGGGATCATCAAATACAATGGTGCTTTCTGGGATTTAATAAAAATAAAAGGACACCCTCAACTTAAAGTCGACAATAACGGTAAAATATATACCAATTCTTTTAACGAGATTGGGTGTTTATACTCAACAAATAGATTTATACGGTTTAAAAGCCTGACGGGGCAGGTTACAAAAACACAAATTCAAAATTTTAC
>CAZWHH010000306.1:0-3803 GCA_964633615.1 uncultured Bacteroidales bacterium
AATTAGGAGGATATTATGGAAATAATGAAAACCATAGAGCTATGTATTTTAGAACAACCAATATAGACGGAATTTTTGGTAATGTCTCGAATTTGGCAGGAAAGGCTGCTAACTTGCTTTATAGAAATGGTGAGATATTATCCCAAACTGGGGAAGAAGATAAAAATATTAAGAAAGAGAATTCTGGGAGTGTGGAGGATAAGACAGATAATTCTGATATTCCTTTGCCAAACTATAAAATATCAGCTGTTAAATCTAGTGTAGAAAATTATGATACCGTTTATGAGATTAATACTCGCGCTCGCTTTATAAATGGACATTTCAAAAAAATTGGAGATACTACAGGTTTTAGGATAACAGACAAAGATGGTATATTGATAAGAGCAGGACATGATCAATCAAAAATTAGCATTAAATGATGAAAAAACAGATTAAAGCATTGATTACTAGTATATCTTTATTTTGTATTAGTATTTTATTATTCAGTACATGTAATAACAATTCTCAAAAAGTATCAAAAGATTCAAATAAGAATGAAAAAGTTATTTTTTTAGGAAATAGTTCAGATTCCTGTATGCATAAAACTTATTATGAAAATGGTTATCTCAAAATAGAGGAGATAAGGGTGAACGACACCTTAGAAGGCACAAGAAAGATTTATTATAAAAATGGGCAAATAAAGAAAACAACCCAATTTAAAAATGGTAAGGCAAATGGAATATTGAGAGTTTATGATATTGACGGATTTTTAAAAAGAGAATATCTCTATTTAAAGGATAGTCAAATAGTTGCTAATGTTAGAAGTCGTAGTGACTCAACAATTCAAAATGTACGGCTTAATGTTGATAATAAGGAATCATTTATAATTGATACTACAATAAATAGGATGAATACAAAGAACTTCAATAAAATAAAATATAAATATAATATTAGTCATAGAGATACTATTACCAATAGAGACACCTTAGATATAATTGTGTCAAGTAATGTTGATAAAAATGAATATATTCAATTGATTTTTGGAGAGTTTAATA
This sequence comes from uncultured Bacteroidales bacterium, assembly GCA_964633615.1. GTDB lineage: Bacteria > Bacteroidota > Bacteroidia > Bacteroidales > UBA12077 > JAGXLC01. Next base: position 1,035 of record CAZWHH010000306.1, read on the forward strand.
GTAATTTTGAACCAACTAAAGAAGAGAATTTGATAAATATTAGGAGTAATAAAGGGCGGATTGCTTTTTCTACTTTGAATTATAACATTGGTGATAATTTGTTAGTTGGGGTATTTATAAAAAGTAATGGTGATAGTTCTACTAGACGAATTTTTTATACAACTTTCTATGTTAGACCTAAGTAATGATTATTGCTACTCAGCTAGCGCGCGTTTTTACCTAAAATCCGCATGTTTGAAAAATAGTTAAAAATTGTTGTATGTTTTTATAGTAATTGAGAGTTTTTTATGTGATTTGACTTTAGTTTTGTCAAAAATGGGATAAAATTTCAATAGATCCCCATTTATTCTCTGATTTTTCTAACATTTGGAGCGTACTTTTCCTATTAAGGGAGCAATATTATGAAGAAAACAGAAAGACAAAGGGTCCTTGGCTAATAATCTATCCTATGTTTTTAGTTCTGGTTTACCATAAATTTTAAGAATATATTGCCTTGATCTATATATCCATTTTGCTGGTATACATATAAATCTAAAAATGAATTTTTTTATTCTAAAAGAAGGATCTAAATGCAAGTATATTTTTGAAAATGTCTGTATAATGTAGTTATACAAATTTCTACAAATCGCAGTTATTATTAAATAAACTGTATTTTGGTCTATCCTGGAAAAAGGCATACTATTCCATCCAAAATCATTGGTTAAAATAGCCCTATAATTATAAGATTCACCGGTAAAAAGATTTAATTGGCCATCCTCTCGTTCTTCTTTTGTAATTACAAGTCTGTATTTTTTTAGAAGCTCTTCTTTTTTTTGGCGTTTAGCTATTTTTTTAAAAGGAGTAAAATAAGTTGACCCTCTATAACATGTTTTCTCCTCAATTATTATCTCCTTCCATTGTTTGACATTTCTAATTGCTTCCTCCAGGCTCGCTGACATTTTGCTTCTAATATAAAACTTATCAACATTTGCCTGTATTTCATTCAATGTATCAAGTGTATAAGAAGCACCATCTGCCCGAAAGGCATTTATGTGTATATGATTGTTTTTTAAGATCTCAAACATTCTTGAAAGTGTTGGAGATTGGTAGCTTTCCGGGCTACTATTGCCATTTCTATTTTCAATGTAAACAATATTTTGTCCAATCATACCCACTCCAGGGCAGTAGCCTTTTCGTCTTTGATACGTATGGCGTGCATCAGCTTTATCAGCAAAAACAAAAGTATTGTCGTAGTCCAATACATTACCATGATTTTTTATAAGGCCTAATTTTTTTAAAAGATTAATATTTAGCTGATTTAAAGGCTCGTTGAAATTAAATTGATGTAAGGACTTACTTCTTGGGGAGGTTGGATGTATATTGGGTTGTGCAAGAGCTTTAAACCTCTCTAGTAATCTATCCGGGCTTGGCAGCTTTAATAATGGATTTTTAATTAATGCTGGTTTTAAGTTTATTGAAATATCTTCAGCACAGTCTCCACCACAGAAAAAAATAGACCAATAACTGTAAAGCATATCTTTCCATGTATACTTTGATTGTTTTGCAAGTGCCGGTAAATGACTATTGATAGAGGAACCAACGCTTTTCCTTTCAAATTCGGACAAAACAAAATTTATTCCGCCAAATGAGGTGATTTCTGAATTATTTATTATTTTCATATCAGGTATTTTTAGGACATCACCAATATAGGTGAAAATACCTTAGCTGTAAAACTTTATCAAATAAAGTTTTACAGCTTTTTTCAACAAAGACATGCGGATTTTAGGTACAAACGCGCGCCAGCTAGACGTAGCGAGATTACAAACGCACTCCAGCTAATGAATTTAAAGGCTACAGAGCTCCTGATGAATTAAAAAAAAGAATCGAAAGAATTAAAGAAGGAGAAAGAGACTTGTATTTCTAGCCTTGAATAAAATTTGTTACAGGGGACTGATCTTTTACAAATTATTGTTCTACTCTAAAGATCAGTCCGTTTTATTGCCTTTTAAATAAGCTGTTTGCAACAGTTTAAAAAATACTAAGAAATGATTCTAAATAATTGCAATCATTTTTAATTATCAATTTTTAAACTATTTTTGCGGGAAAATATTTAACTGCAAAACAAGAAATTATGAAATTCTTTATTGACACGGCGAACCTCCAACAAATCAAAGAAGCACAAGAACTGGGAGTACTCGATGGTGTAACCACCAACCCCAGCCTAATGGCAAAAGAAGGAATCAAAGGACAAAAAAACATTGAAAATCACTATAAAGAAATCTGCGAGATCGTAGACGGCGATGTAAGCGCTGAAGTAATTGCTACTGATTTTGAAGGAATGATGAAAGAAGCAGATAACCTGGTCGCTTTGCATCCCCAGATCGTAGTTAAGATCCCAATGATCAAAGATGGGGTCAAAGCAATAAAAGCACTTAACGAAAAAGGAATCCGGGTGAATTGTACATTGGTCTTTTCTCCGGGACAGGCACTGCTGGCTGCCAAAGCAGGTGCCACCTATGTCTCCCCGTTCATCGGAAGACTGGATGATATCTCAACAGATGGCGTGCAACTGGTACAGCAAATTGTGGATATGTATGCATATTATGGTTTTGAAACGGAAGTACTGGCTGCTTCAATTCGTCATACGTTACATATTATCCAGGTGATGGAAGCCGGTGCCGATGTGGCCACATGTCCGCTTGATTCCATCCTCGGATTGCTCAAACATCCATTAACAGATATCGGACTTGAAAAATTCCTGGCTGATCACAAACGAGTCAACGGATAATC
>CAZWHH010000307.1:0-3768 GCA_964633615.1 uncultured Bacteroidales bacterium
TTGTTCCATAAACTTACTCTTCTCCAGCATATTCTTTTCAGCAATTGTCTTAAAATAAATATCTTCTGTATTATGGGCTGGTTGTTTGGCCAGGTTTTCGAGTTCTGAATTAATAAAACTTACCAGCAGAATAAGGTGATTTTGAGCCAGTTTCTTTAGTATGGGTAATTGCCTCTTTAAACCCAAAACACTTTCATAATTAGTATAAAGAATTAATAAGCTTCTCCCCGGAGTTTTTCGGCTGATCATTGAGTAACTTTCTTCCAGGTTGGATTCCTGAAATAATGTTTCCTGTTTGTATAAAGTCTCCAGCAGGCTTTTAAGCTGGGTTCTCCTGTTATCTGACTGGATAAAACTATGTATATGATCTGAATAAGTTAGCAATCCTACTTTATCATGTTTCTTCAAAATTACATTACTCAGTGCCAGGGTTGAATTGATAGCATAATCGAGTAAGGTCATTCCCTCAAAAGGCATTTTCATGGTTCGGCCCATATCTACCAGCTGATAAACATTCTGCAAACGCTCGTCCTGATATTCATTTACCATTAGTTTGTTTACACGGGCTGTAGCTTTCCAATTGATTTTCCGGTAATCATCACCCGTTACATACTCTTTGATGTGTTCAAACTCTCGGTTATTTCCAATCCGTTGAATTTTTTTTAAACCCGGTGTGCTTCTTGTATCTGAAAATGCAATTAACTCTGCCTTTTTTAATTGGTAAAACGAAGGGTAGACTTTAACAATCTTTTCTTTTCCTGCTTTAAATCTACGGGAGGTTAACCCCGCCAAAATTTTAATAAAAACGTTGATGACTCCAAAATGATAAGCTCCCCGTTTAACGGGTTTTAATTGATACGATTTGTATAAGGAGGTTTTACTATTGGCTGCAAACTTGATTTTAAAATTTCTGAATTGGAATTTTACCGGGAGTTCATCATATATCACACCTTTTACCTGGATGGGATATTCATTTTTTAGCCATAGAATCACTTGATTTTCATCGCCGTTAGAAAAGCGTTCTGCCAGATCCCGCTGAGCTTTAAAATTACCCTTCATGTGAATGAATCCCTCCAGCAAAACCAATACAACCAATAAAAACAAAAGTACTTTCGCAATAATAAAAATGAAATAGAGGTAATAACCAAATATGAAGAGCACAGCCACCGCCAGTAGCGATAGATAAAAACGATTGGTTAGATATAAAGATCTGATTCTGTACACTATCTGGGTATTTCTATTTTTTTCAATATTGAATTTACAATATCAATGGTTTGTATGCCCTCGATTTCTTTTTCAGGGCTTGGAATAATACGGTGAATTAAAGCATGAGGTGCCACAAATTTAATATCATCTGGTGTGATAAAGTCTTTTCCCTGTAAAGCCGCATAAGCTTTAGAGGCTTTTAAGATAGCCAGTGAAGCTCTTGGGGAGGCGCCCAGAAATATATCGGGGTTATTCCTTGTTTCATTTACAATATTTGCAATGTAGCGAAAAAGGTGCTCTTCCACGTGTATTCTTGAAGCTACATTACGAACAGCCAGGAGTTCTTCTGCTTTCAATATAGGCTTTACCTTTTTCAGGCTGTTTTTATAATCTTCGTAGTTATAAAGATTTAATATTTTTACCTCCTCATCTAAAGAAGGGAAATCCATTTCCAGCTTAAAGAAGAAACGATCTAACTGAGCTTCAGGCAGGCGATAAGTTCCTTCATGCTCAATGGGATTCTGGGTACCAATAACCAGAAAAGGATCATTAAGCTGGTAGGTATGTCCTTCAACTGTAATATTTCTCTCTTCCATCACTTCAAAAAGCGCAGCCTGGGTTTTAGCCGGAGATCTGTTGATTTCGTCTATCAGTACAATGTTAGAGAATAAAGGTCCCGCTTTAAATTCAAAACCTCCTTTTTGTGCATTATAAACTGAAGTACCAATGATATCTGCCGGCATCAAATCGGGTGTAAACTGTATTCGTTTATAATCAACATCAATAATGCGAGATAACAAACGGGCTGTAAGGGTCTTTGCGATCCCGGGTACTCCCTCAATTAATATATGGCCATCGGAAACAAGGGCGACAATTAATAAATCGATCATGTGATCCTGCCCTACAATTAGCTTTCTTATTTCATTCCTGACCGAATCAATCTTTTTCGAAAATTCAGTCAATTCAATGCGGGTCTCGAATTCTTTATTATCCATAATATTTATTTGTGAAATTTTCAATTAATTTATTCAAATGTATTAACTCTTTTTGAGTTACTTGTCTTTTGTCTTCTATAAAAGAGATATAGTCCAACAGCTCACCAACACTTTCCTCATCAATTCCACTCTTTTTCCCCAGTTTTTTGATGATTTCATTTTGTGGCAATTTCCAGTTGACAAAAAAGTGATCTTTCAAATAACTTTTAAAAGAATGAATCCGGTGCCGGGCAATAACTTTATGATTTTTGCTGTTCAGATATAGGTTGCTTATTGTTTGTATAAAATCAACCGATGTATTGGTGGGCTTTTCAAGTATCAGGATGGGTCTTTGCTTTCGTCTTCCTGCCAGCAGCAAGTATAAGACCAACAACACGATAAGGGTATAGTAACTATATCGCAGAGGGGTGGATTGAAGAATAATCTTCAGGGGAGTCTGGTTATGCAGTAAATTTGCATTGTGATAATGGTCCCATAAAATATTACGGTTGGGCATGTGTTTAAAGATGGCCTCAGAATATTCATAAGTATCATCTTTTAAAAAATAATAATTACTGAAAGCAAGGGGTTCTGTATGAACAAAAATATTTCCACTGCCCACTTTCACCCTGATAAAGTTCAGTGAGTCTTCCATATATCCAAGCCGAACTTTTGAAAATACAGAGTCCCTTATAATCCTTAGTGACGACATGCTTCTTAATACCGGAAGTTTTGAAATGGTATCTATCCTGGTTTTAATATCGTAAGCTCTTAGTGTTTTGGGTTCCCTTTGCCAATTGAAGGAGTTTTTGTTCATCTCTAAACCCAGGGTATCCAGCAGTTTGCTTTCAATTTCATAGGCAGAAAGGAACAGATCATTTCCTTTTTCAATATTCCTTAGCAGTTTATTCAGGCTTGGACGGTCGTAAGTAATGCTGTTTGCGATGCCAATGATGAGTACATTGTTTAAACGATCTTCTTCCAGTGTATAAAAACTGGTTTGTGAACGGTCTATATGTTGACCGGGAAATACACCCTGAAGCATTCTGTAAATGGCTTCAGTCCCAAAAGGAATTTCATGTTTAGAGGAAAACGTTCTGGACCAGTTGACAGGCTGGGGTTTGAAATACTCCAGAATTATCAGTAATATAATACCGGCAAGAAGGAAAAAATAATATTTTCGGGGTACTTTCATGATTGTCTTTTTCCTGACTTATTTATATTATCTATTAATTCCCGGGCCTTGTTTGCTGCAGAGTAATAATAGCTATCACTTACTTTAAATTCACCATACCACAAATATTCAAAATCCCGGGTCAATTGAGCAAAAAGTGAATAATACGATTTTCTCGACAATTCCCTCTGATACTCATAATTGGATTTATGAATCTGCCATTTAATTTGATTATTAATGCTTAGCAATCTTAAAACTTTTAAATATAAATATCGCAAAGCCAGCCGAAAATCTTTTTTTTCTTCAGCTTTCTTTAAAAGTGCGTCCAGATCTATTTCGTGAATGTTTTCATCATGAAGAGAAACTTCTCCTTCTGTGGTTCTTATATTCGGCTTTAATATTTTTGAAACCTCT
>CAZWHH010000308.1:0-2392 GCA_964633615.1 uncultured Bacteroidales bacterium
TATTAATATACAGCTTCGCTTCACCGCCTTGTATATGATGCACTACAGACTTTTTTAGCAAACCCTATTTATTCCGTAAATTTTTATTGCATCAATATATTACGAAAGATTCTTAATAAAAATCTTCACCCTTTCATTTTGGAAAAGTATTTTCCTGGATATCAAAATGGAAATAAAGGGTAGAGGAGAAAACTAACAAAAGCCTTATTCTTTTCCCCCCAATTGATTATTATTCTTCTGATCTTTATCCTCATCCTTATTTTTACCGCTGGTTGCATCTTTAAATTCCCTGATACCTTTTCCAAAGCCTTTCATAATCTCAGGAATTTTCCTTCCCCCAAACAATAAAAGTAAAGCGATAACAATCAGAATAATTTCCCATGCACCAGGCATTCCTAAAAGTATAAATATGTCAGCCATAATTCAATTCTTCTTATATTTAACTAAAATAACGAATTTTAAAGAATAACAAAAGTTTTATTTATTTAAAAAACATGTCGAATAAAATCATTCCCGATGGCATACACAGAAATACTGAGAATAATGATCATTCCTACAATTTGAGCATATTCCAGAAACTTTTCACTTGGTTTTTGACCGGAAATTATTTCGTATAACAAGAACATTACATGTCCTCCGTCAAGAGCCGGAATAGGCAATATATTTATTATCCCCAGAATGATGGATAAAAATGCGGTCAGATTCCAGAAAGAATACCAATCCCATTGTGATGGAAATATCTTTCCTATCGTAATAAAGCTTCCCACCTCCTTGTATGCTTTTGTCTCGGGTGAAAAAATAAGCTTCAGTTGTTTAAGATAATCTCCAAAAGTCTCTACTCCCCTTGATATTCCGGCAGGAATTGCTTCAAAAAACCCATATGTATTTCTGTTTAATTCAAAGAATTCCTGTACACCTGCTAATGCGAAACCTAACAATCCGGACTCGGGGACTGTCAGAGGCAAGGTATCGACCTGATTATTTCGCTCAATGATAAGATCCACTTTTTGATTCTTATGTTTTTCCAGCTTTTCTTTTAATTCATCGTAAAAAAACATTTCCTGTTTCTGATTAAGTCCCACGATTCTGTCCCCAGGCCTCAGTCCTGCTTTTTCTGCTGCGGTTTCCTTTTGCACTTGTTGTACTTTCACCGGAATTCTTGGCTCCAGAAAAGTTTGATCCTTAATAATTTTTCTCAAAGATGAGGAAGGAATTTGTATCTCTTTCAGCATCCCATCTCTTTTCACTACAACTGACCTGGCCTCATTTAAAAGAATTTCAGCATGTATCTTATGAAAATTCTCCACTTTCTTTCCTTCTACTGCAACAATTTTATCGCCATCCTGAAAACCAACAGATTCAGCCAATGAATCAGTCATAATTCCATATTTTGCATTTTCAGTAGGCAGGTATCTGTCTCCCCATACATAGAGGATAGAGGAATAAATCATCATAGCAAGGATAATGTTCATCATTACGCCACCCAGCATAATCAATAATCTTTGCCAGGCAGGTTTTGCACGAAACTCAAAAGGTTTTGGAGGCTGTTTCATCTGTTCCTTATCCATCGATTCATCGATCATACCAGATATCTTCACATACCCGCCAAGGGGTAACCAACCCATTCCATACTCGGTTTCTCCTTTTCTTATACGAAATAAAGAAAAACCGGGATTAAAGAACAGGTAGAATTTTTCTACACGGGTTTTAAATAACTTGGCAAATAAAAAATGTCCAAACTCATGCAGTATAACCAATATGGATAAACTAAGGATTAGCTGTGCTACTTTAATTAATACTTCCATTTACTATTTCTATTTTTTTATAAGTTTCTCCGTGAAATCACGGGTTTCATTATCTGTTTTAATATAATCTTCTAAATTTGGCTTTGCAATATAAGGAATTTGATGGATAGATTGTTCAATCAAATCAGCAATTTGTAAAAAAGTTACCTCTTCTTTCAAAAATGCATTCACAGCCACCTCGTTGGCTGCATTCAGCGTACAAGGCATATTCCCTCCCTTTTCCATAGCATAGTAAGCCAAATATAAATTTCTAAACTTTTTATCATCAGGCTTTTCAAAAGTTAATTCCGGATAATCTATGAAGTTAAATCTCTCGAAAGAAGTCTTTAACCTTCTGTTCCCACTTAAAGCATACAAAATGGGTAATTTCATATCGGGCAGTCCCATTTGTGCTTTCATGGAGCCATCGACAAATTGGACCAGGGAATGAATGATAGACTGGGGATGAATTACCACATCAATCTGCCGGGGTTCGAGATGAAAAAGCCACTTGGCCTCGATAACCTCGAAACCTTTGTTCATCATTGTAGCCGAATCAATGGTAATCTTATGGCCCATATTCCAGTTAGGATGTTTCAATGCATCTG
>CAZWHH010000308.1:2492-3764 GCA_964633615.1 uncultured Bacteroidales bacterium
GCAGAAAGAACCATATCCACAGAATCACGGGCCACTACTTCATTTAAAGGCTCAATTCCCCCCATCACTTTAATATCCGCGTCTCTTAATAAATTTTCCAGCGCATCTTTTTTCCCGGCATTACAAATCACCACAATATTGGGGTTAAATTCCAGGGCCTGGCTGGCTAACAGATCAATATTCTGATTAGCGGTCAGTATATCAATCTCAAACTTATCAGGATAATTTCTTATGACCTCGAGTGTTTGTGTTCCAATGGATCCTGTAGATCCTAAAATGGCCAGCCTTGTCTTCTTTTCCATATACCTGTAAAGGTTTGGGTCTTTTAAAAGATAATATATTTTTCAGGATCAAGCGGTGTTCCATTTTGCCATAGCTCAAAATGAAGATGAGGGCCACTGGACAGTTCCCCTGAATTTCCTACAATAGCGATTGCATCCCCTGCTTTTACATGGTCTCCTGCTTCTTTCAGCAATTCAGCATTGTGTTTATAAACTGTAATTATATTGTTTTTGTGCTGTAACTGTATAATATAACCTGTTTTTAAAGTCCAGTTAGCCAATGTAATGGTGCCATCTAAAGCAGCTACAACTACCTTATTCGATCCGGCGACAATATCCGTTCCAAAATGATTGGTTTTAGGAGCAAAGGAATTTGTGATGATCCCCTCTAGGGGTGCAAAAAAATGAATTTGTGATAAGGCCCGGTCTTTAGGTTCCTGGTAATTTATGGATAATGCATATTGTTCCTTCTCTTCAATTTGTTGTCTCAGAATGGAGTCATGTCTTGAACGTTCAAAAGTCACTGCCATCTGCTCCCCTGTAGTATCTTTCCGGGGAACCCTTCCCTGTGGTGTTCCTCCTGAAATAATATTTTTCAGATTACTTAAATATTTATTGCGAATGGCTATTTCTTGCTCCAGTGAATCGAGCCGGTGGTAATTTTCTGCTATATTAACCCTTACATCCCCTTTGGGGTAGCCCGGGATAAACTCTTTCAGAGAAGTAAAAGCAATGAGTACACTAACCAATACCACCAGAACAATAATCCCGGTACCAAAAACTGAAATTACATTCAAACGGCTAAGTCGCATATACCATACCTCTTCAAAAGTATCATCATTATAAATGATCAGGCGGTATTTGTCCCTAAGCTTTTGAAAAATATTTCTTTTTTGTTTATTATTCTCTTCAGCCATCTTTTTAAAATTTATTATAACCCACAAAGATAATAGATTTCATTTTCAAAATGAATATTTAAAGAGGAAACCAT
>CAZWHH010000309.1:0-3748 GCA_964633615.1 uncultured Bacteroidales bacterium
ATAACATTGATGGATTCAAACCAGTTGGTGCCCTCATGAGTAATAACCTGCATAAGAAGGAAGAAGAATTTCTTACCCGGTGGGATAAAGACAAGTACAGATTATCAGGGATTTTTTATCAGGACACAAAAAAGAAAGAAACAAAGGATTAATTTTTAAAACATTAAAGATAAAAGGAGAACTACAATTTATTCATATAAGTCATTACTGAAATACGATATCCAAATGAAAATGAAACCCTCATCTACTGCATATAGACAAAAGGCAATGAATAAAACATGAGGGTTACATGGGATGCAGCATCAAAAAATGAAGACTTTTGTAGAGATAAGTCTCAGAATATCAAATTAATAATAAAACTCTATACGAATGAATGTGATGAAAAAGATGAGTGAGACAGCCTTTGCACTCATTGTTGTTTTAATAGTTATTGGCGCTGTGGCTACTTACTTTACGATTTCTAATACGGAAAGAAAGATGGAGGAACAACTCCTGCAAGATGCCCGTATTGTTGCAAATAGTATCAATCTGATGCGGTTAAGCCAGTTAACAGGAACCACGAATGATATTGGGGATAAAGATTATGAGAGAATAAAAAAACAACTGAGGGCTATACGAATTTCTCATGATCAATGTAAATTCTTATATCTGTTAGGAAAAAAACCTGATGGTACTGTTTTTTTCTTTCTGGACTCTCAAGCTCCGGATGCTGATGATTATGCACCTCCAGGTCTGATTTACGAAGAAGTTTCTGAGGAATACCTTGAGGTGTTTCAAACACAAGAGCAGAAAACCGTAGGACCTATTCACGATAGATGGGGAAAATTGTATACTTCTCTTGTTCCGGTTGAACATCCGGAAACCGGAAAGTTACTGGCTGTATTGGGAATGGATATGACTGCCGAAAACTGGAATCAATTGATCTTGTATGATGTAGTTAAAGTACTGGGGATTATTATTCTTGCTATTGTTCTTGTCTATTATATTCAACAGGTTCGTTTTTTTAAGAGCCAAAGGGAAGCGGAGAAGAAAATTAAAGAGAGTGAAGAAAAATTCCGGAGCATCTATAATGGGGCAAACGATGCTATTTTTATACATGAGTTTGAATCCGGAAAGATTATAGATGTAAACGATACCATGCTAAAAATGTATGGTTATTCTAAAAAGGAAGAAGTAACAGGGAAGTTTGTTGATACTTTTAGTTCTGATAATAAGAAATTTACGATTAATCAGGCACGAAAATGGAGAGATAAATCGGTTGAAACCGCTGAAGCCCAAATTTTTGAATGGCAGGCAAAGCGGAAAGACGGGAGCCTGTTTTGGGTTGAGGTAAGTCTTGACCTGGTTAAAATTCTAGGAAAAACCAGGGTGATCATTATCGCACGGGATATTACTTATCGCAAAAAGGCTGAACACGATCTGAAAGCAATTGCTCAACGTTATCAATCTCTTTTTGAGCAGGCAGCTGATGGGATTCTTACAGGAGATAATAATGGAGTGATAACTGAAGCCAATCATAGCATTTGTGAAATGACAGGGTATAAAAGGGCCGAACTGGTGGGGAGCAATATCAGCATTCTTTTTTGTAAGGAAACATTAGAAAAAAGTCCTTTAAGATATGATTTGGTAAAGGCAGGAGAGACCGTATTAAGTGAACGGGAAATGATCAGAAAAGATGGATCATCACTAACGATTGAAATGAATACAAAAAAGGTCGGGGAAGGGATACTTCAGAGTTATATTCGCGATGTGTCTGAAAGAAAAAAATCACAGGAGCTGCTTAAGAATAAAAATAAAGAATTGTTTTATGCTCAGCGGAAATTGCAGGAAACAAACACAAAACTTCGAAATACCAATGAGCAGCTTATTTTTCAGAAAAAAGAACTGGAACAGTCAAAAGCAAAAGCAGAGACAAGCGACCGTTTGAAGACTGCTTTTTTAGCTAACATGAGCCATGAGATAAGAACTCCCATGAATGGTATTATTGGTTTTACTCAGATATTACTTGAACAGGAATATACCCGAAAGGAACTGAATGATTATCTGAAGACAATCTATTCACAGTCTAATCATCTTATGAAAATTATAGATGATGTAATTGACATAGCAAAAATAGAAGCAAATGAGTTAGCTGTAAATAAAGGATACTTTTATTTAAATGAATTTTTTGAAGAACTCTATAAGAATGCCCAAATGGGAACGACTTCTAAAAACAGCAAAATTCAACTTGTTCTTAACGAGGCATTTGATAAGAAGGATAGCAGAATATATTCAGATCCCATCAGGTTAAAACAGGTCTTTGATAATTTGCTGGATAATGCTTTTAAATTTACAAATGAAGGACAAATTGAATTTGGATATGATTATCAGAAAGAGGGAAAGCTGCTTTTTTACGTGAAAGATTCAGGTATTGGAATCCCCCCTGAGAAATCAAAGGAAATATTTCAACGATTCAGGCAGGTGGATGAGTCATTGACAAGTAAATATGAAGGAACCGGCCTGGGACTTTCCATTTCGAAGGGAATTGTGGAGTTAATGGGAGGTGAAATATGGGCTAAACCGCTTGATGAAGGGGGATCAATATTTTATTTTACTCTTCCGTATGATGAAAGCTGGATAAAGCAGAAGCCTGGAGACGTAAAAAAGAAAAATATGAAACCTGCCTGGCAACAAAAAACCATTCTCCTGGTAGAGGATGATTATGCCAGTATCCTTTTTATGGATAAATTGCTCAATCCAACCAAAGTGAATCTGATTACCCTCGAAAAAGGTCAGGAGGCCATTGATTTTCTAAAACAAGAAAACAACATAGACTTAATTCTGATGGATATCCGTTTGCCGGATATAAACGGGTTAGAAGTCACTAAAAAAATTCGGGAAATGAATAAAGAAATTCCGATTATAGCTCAAACAGCTCATGCCATGGGAAACGACAGAAAAAGATGTTTGGAAGCGGGAGCCAGTGAATACATATCAAAGCCCATTGACGTTGATCATTTGTTATACCTTATTAACAAATATTTCTAATAGCATTTCTTCTTGATTCAATAACTGAATGGATAAATTTTACTGTTCCTTATGCTTTTTTTTAAAGTTTAAAATTGTTATATTTAAAGTCAATCTATTTATTAGTAAAAAGCTGAAAAGCCTGGATCATGCATATTAAAACATCAAAACAGGAACCCCTGGAAATGGGTTTTGGGAATTATACCTGCAATTGGGGATTACACATAGCCGGACTGTATGAAACAGAAGAAGAAAGAGATGACATTATTTTCGGATTTTTAAAGCAAGGATACAAGGAAGGAGACCTGCAACTTTATTGCCCGGTGGAAAGAACAAAGGAAGCATTTTATGATGAGTTCGAATCCTTTTGCCCGGAATGTAGTAAAAAGTTACATGATCCTGATTTTTTTTCGATTAAAAGCGCTAAAGAATTTTATTATCCGGATGGTGTTTTTTCGCCCCGGGAGATGGACAAAAACCTGGATGCTTTTTATAAGGAATCTCAAAAGAATGGAAGAAGAAATATTAGGGCCACGGCTGAAATGGCATGGGCCCTGGAAGCAATACCGGGGGTGGAACATTTAATGGCTTATGAGAGCCGGCTGAATTACTTTATCCCCGGCAAACCCTGGATTAGTATCTGTCTTTATAATGTGAATAAATTTGATGGTAAAACCATTATGGGTGTTCTTCGTACTCATCCATTTACTATCAGTGGAGGGGTGATCACCCAAAACCCTTA
>CAZWHH010000310.1:0-3731 GCA_964633615.1 uncultured Bacteroidales bacterium
TTAATTTAGGGATAAAACTAAAAAATATATTTTTTAAATATTAAAATTTTTTTATGTAGACGAAAATTATATAATTCAACCTAAATTTTTTTAACATCAGTTTACAAACAATTAACAATTATATAAACAACTACGGTGAATAACTCTAAAAAGAATCTATTGTTTGTTTTTTTTATGAAATTAATAAAAAGAGAGTAAAGGCATATTGTAAATAAAAAATTATGTAAATTTGGTAATAAAACCTGTAAAAATGAAAGGAATAATAAAAATAGGCATTGCCTCGGATCACGCGGGGTACGATTTAAAAAGCAAATTAATTCAATATCTTTCGGACAAGGGATATGAGATGAAAGATTTCGGGACTCATTCTTCCGAAAGCTCAGATTATCCTGATTTTGCCCATCCCCTGGCGGAAGCAATAGAAAAAGGAAAATGTATAATAGGTATTTCTATTTGCGGGAGCGGGAATGGGATCAGTATGGCGGCGAATAAGCACCAGGGGATAAGGGCTGCTTTATGCTGGAATAAGGAAATTTCAGAATTGGCGCGAAAGCACAATGATGCCAATATTTGCTCTCTGCCCGCCCGTTTTATTGATTTTGAAAAAGCCAAAGAAATTCTGGATGTTTTTTTAAATACTGATTTTGAAGGGGGCAGACACGAACGGAGAGTCAAAAAAATATCTATGGAACCTTAAAATATTTATTATGGCGATATTATCGAATACATGTCAATATGCAATAAGAGCTTCTATTTTTCTGGCCTTAAACGGGGGAGATGAAGCAAAGATAGGGATAAAAAAAATTGCTGAGGAATTAGATATTCCAGCTCCTTTTTTAAGTAAGATATTGCAAAACCTGGTAAAAGACAAAATTTTATCTTCCACAAAAGGACCTCACGGGGGATTTGGTCTGGCTAAAGACCCCCATGATATTTCCATGCTGGAAATTATTCAGGTAATAGATGGCAATGGACTTTTTGAAGATTGTCTGATAGGATTGCGCAGTTGTAAAGAAAAAGGCCATGATGTCGTCCCGTGTCCTATGCACCGAAAGTTTCGTCCCATTAGCAATCAGCTGTATAAACTTTTTCAAAAAGAAAGCATAGGGTCCCTGGCTAAGGAAATAAAAGAAGCCGAGGGCAAAATAGGGATCTGATTTTTTATTTACAATTGTTTATAAATGAATCAGATTATTAATTATTAGCACATTACATTGTTAATTTTGTGTTTATAAAGTGTTAATAACCCTCTATACACATGATGTTCCACGTGAAACAATCTCTTCTGAAAAATTTTCTTGTTTATGGGTGGTATTTATATTCATATTCCTTTTTGTAAAACCAAATGTCCGTATTGTGATTTTTATTCCGTGGTATCATCCGGAAAAGAGTCTATTGTTGAACCCATACAAAGGGAATTGGTATTACAGAAGAGATTTTTTGGTCCCCAAAAAACAGAAACGATTTATTTTGGCGGGGGTACTCCTTCTTTATTATCTACGGAGGAAGTGGAAAAAATACTAACAACTGTTGATGAATCTTACCGGCTCATATCGAATCCGGAAGTTACCATCGAATGTAATCCTGATGATCTTTCTCCTGAATATTTAAATGATTTGCATCGTTTAGGAATTAATCGCATTAGTTTGGGATTGCAATCCTTTCATCCCCATGAACTAAAATTGCTTGGCAGGAGACATGGGGTAGAACAAAATTACAAGGCGCTGGAAGAGAGTTTAAAAATATTTGATAATGTAAGCGTGGATCTTATTTACGGTTTGCCCGATTCCACTCTTGCCTCATGGAAATTTTCACTTGAAAAGGCTTTTCATTATCCGATTCATCATCTTTCTGCCTATCATCTTACCATAGAACCGGGAACTCCTTTTCACCATCAGGAGAATAAAGGAAAACTGAAGCAGAATGAGGAACAGGTGAGCAAACAGCAATTTCTTTTTTTGCTGGAAAAGATTCGTAAACAAGGTTTTTTGCCTTATGAGCTTTCAAACTTTGCGCCACGGAAATATTTTTCTCAACATAATTTGGCGTACTGGCAGAATGTTCCTTATCTCGGCGTGGGTCCTTCAGCCCATTCATACGACACACACGTGAGACAGTGGAATGTATCGGATCTGGACACCTATATGAATGCCCTGGATAACAATACCCTCCCCGCCCGGCAAGAGGTGTTAAAGCCTAAAGACAAACTGAATGAATATATTATCACCGGATTGAGAACCATGTGGGGAATCAGCCGGGATAAAGCCAAAGAGATGATGCCTCCTCCCGAATATGACAGGTTTCAAAAAGACCTTGAGAAGTTTTTGGATAACAACTGGATGGAAGAGACCGACAGCTCCTGCCGGTTGACAGATGAAGGTAAATTCATGTCTGATACGGTGATGAGGGAACTGCTGTGGACAGATTGAAAAACTCCTTAAAAATTTCCGCTATGCAAGAAAAAATAAAGATTAAACGAAGGAGGGTCCGAATAAAGTTCTTTGTTTGCTTGTTTTTGGGTATTGGCCTGACCCTTATATCTTTCCAAAAGGGCTTTTCCCACCTCCAGGATTCAACCGCCTGGAAAAACCTGCCACCGGAAACTTTTTATATGCGCATGCATCAAGCTTATTATAAAGTGATTTTAGATGTGCGATTGTTTAGTGAATACAGGAAAGAAAGGATTCCCGATGCTGTGCTTGCCAGCCGGAGGGAAGAATTGATTAAGATTATTGATACCTTAGACCGCGACACTCCTATGTTTGTTTACTGTGAGGATGGTGAGCGGAGTGAAACAGTCTGTAAGATACTGACCAATGAAAAGAATTTTCAACGGGTTTATAACCTGAAAGGAGGGATCTATATGTGGAAAAAAGTGGGCCTGCCGGTTGATGATAGGAAAATAAAGGTAAATTTGTGGAAGAAAATATTCCGGTAACCCGATATATTCTCCTGCTGATTGGCCTCTTTTATTCCTTTTCTTTCTTCTTTTTTTCTTTCTCCTTTTTTTCGGGGGTATAGTCTATGTGATGTTCATCCAGTAATTTTTTCATCCGGTCAATCTGCCGGTTTTTCTGATGGATCATTTTGCTTTGTTTGCTGATTGATGGCATAGAAAAGACAATACCCAGTAATACACCCAGAATAATGCAAATCAGGAGGATCAGTGAGAGAGATCCCCTTACTTCTCCAAAAAACAGATTAATATCAACAGGATCAGCATTCTCTGTAACAAAAATAGTGAGAAGCAACGCGGCAACCAAACCTATTATAATGGACTTTCGCATAGTAGTAATCTTTTTTGTTTCTGTAAAGATAAAGAATTCCTTTTTGAAATAAAATAGAAAAAAGGGAGGAATGAATAAAGAACAATGAGTATTATTGTTTAATCACCTTTATTTCTGTTTTTCCATTAGAAATAAGATACATTCCATTGGGAAATCCTGTAATATCCAAAATTTTTTTATTCCGGGTTCTCTTCAGGAGTTTCCCTGATATACTATACACAGAAATGGGGTATTCGTTGTTATTGAGATAAATGATTCCATTCGTCGGGTTGGGGCGTATCGTCAATTTATCTTCAGCATATGTTTCACCCGGGCCGGCTATATGTGAGGTAGTCAGAAGATACTCCCACACCGGTTCAAAAACCGGATTGCCGGAATAATTTTTTGGTGTCCAGAAATCCACAACTGTTGAGTTGTGATAGGCAGTCAGCAGCATGCTTGCCG
>CAZWHH010000311.1:0-3729 GCA_964633615.1 uncultured Bacteroidales bacterium
AAAAAGCCATTCAAAATTATTACCAGGCTGGTTATCTCGGAAAGAAACTTGAAGGAACCAATTTTTCAATGAACATTGAAATTCGCTTAGGTGCCGGGTCCTATCTTTGTGGTGAAGAACTCACACTACTGGAATCGCTTGAAGGAAAAAGAGGATACCCACGAATCAAACCTCCGTTCCCTGCTGAAAAAGGACTTTTTGATTGTCCCACGCTTATTAACAATGTGGAAACTTTTGCACATGTTCCATACATTATTGAAAAGGGTAAAGCAAATTACCAAAAAACAGGAACAGAGAAAACACCGGGGACCAAAATTTTTACCATTAGCGGAGATATTGCAAAGCCGGGCTACTATGAAACTGAGTTAGGAGTAACTTTACGTGAACTAATCGATGATCTGGCAGGTGGTATAGCAGGAGAAGCTGATTTTCAGGCTGCCCTATTGGGCGGAGCTGCAGGAACTTTTGTTGATGAGTCAGTGCTGGATACACCAATGGGATTTGAAACTTTAAAAGAAAAAGGGGCAGTTTTAGGTTCGGGGGCTATCATAGTGCTTGATGATTCCAGATCCTTGTTTGAAATGATGTGTGATATCCTTGAATTTTTTCAGCATGAATCATGTGGAAAATGCGTTCCCTGCCGTGTAGGAACGACTCAACTCATTAGGATGATGGAAAATATAAAATCTCAAAAAAACGGGAACAGAATGGAAATGTTGGAAAAGATGAAAAGTGAAGCAGAATACATGGCTGCGAATTCTTTATGCCCGTTGGGGGCATCTCCATTACTACCTATCGCGAGTGTTTATAAATATTTCAAAGATCATTTCTAAATCCTTCTTTATGACAAATACAATAACCCTAACCATCGACGGGAAAAAGATAATGGCAAAGGATGGGGCCAATCTCTTACAAACAGCCTTAAACAACGGTATTGAAATCCCTTTCTTGTGCTACCACAAAAAACTTTCACCTACCGGAGCCTGTCGGATGTGCGTGGTAAAAACAGAGGATCAGCGGGGACTTGTGATGGCATGTACTGTTAATGTGAAAGAAGGCATGAAAATAACTGCCTTTGATAAGGAAATTGAAACAGCAAGGAAACATACACTTGAATATCTCCTGTCTGAACACAACGATGAGTATGACGGTACCTATTTTGACGAATTGTATTTCCTGGCACGGAAATACGATCTTGAAGAGCCGGAGAGAAGAAGCTATCCGGATATACACAAACAAATAAAATACCCGGCAGACGATACATCCCCTGTTCTTACCTATGACAGTTCAAAGTGCATTAAGTGTTTTCGTTGTATAAAAGCATGTGATGAAGTACAGGGGAAAAATGTTCTTTCCTTTAGCGAGCGGGGGATCACCTCATATATCATCGCGGGTATGGATAAATGGGACGAATCTGAATGTGATGGCTGCGGGGAGTGCATTCAACTATGTCCAACCGGCGCTCTTGTTGAAAAGCCCCACAGAAATGAAATCAATATAGAAAAAATTGATAAAAAAGTGCGAACCACTTGTCCATACTGCGGAGTCGGATGCCAGATCATGGTCTATGTACAGGATGGAAAAATTTTACGGGCAGATGGTGTAGAGGATGTCATGCCCAACGATGGGCGATTGTGCGTAAAAGGGCGATTTGGCCTGGATTATGTTCACAGCAAAGAACGCCTGACCAAACCACTAATAAAAAAGAATGGCAAATTTGTGGAAGCAGAATGGGAGGAAGCCCTTCAACTGATTGCCAAAAAATTTAATGAGATAAAAGAGCAATATGGAAGTGAGGCTTTAGCAGGTTATGGGTCTGCCAAATGCACCAATGAAGACAACTACCTCTTTCAAAAATTTGTAAGAATGGCTTTTGGAAACAACAATCTGGATTACTGCACCAGGCTTTGTCATGCATCAACGGTGACTGCTATGCTAAAGTCTATCGGCGACGGAGCAGGGAGCAATTCAATACAGGACTTTGCTACTACCGATCTGCTTTTCATTACCGGGAATAACATCATAGAAACGCACCCGGTTACTGCCACCTATGTGAAAAACGGCCAGTACAAAGGGATGAAGATCATTGTTTGTGATCCCAAGTGGACCCCGATCGTGAAATATGCAGACATCTGGCTACAACCCAGACTTGGAACGGATGTGGCTTTATTGAACGGAATGATCCGGGTAATTATTAAGGAAAACTTAATCGATGAAGCTTTTATCAAAGATCGTGTGGACGGGGGGATGAATGCTTTTGAAGTACTGAAAAAGTTGGTTGATAAATATACGCCGGAAGAGACTGAAAAAATTACAAACGTCCCAAAAGAAAAGTTTACCGGGGCTGCCAGAATGTATGCCCGGGCAGCTACGGCTATGATCGCAACCGGCATGGGGATGAGTCAGCAAGTGACCGGCACACACAATGTATTTGCACTGATCAATATGATGCTGATCACGGGTCAAATCGGAAAAGAACGTGCCGGAATTGACCCGCCACGGGGACAAAACAACGTACAGGGTGTCACGGACATTGGAGTCTCCCCGGTCAACTACCCCGGTTATATCCCGGCCGGGAACGATGAAAACCGAAAGAAACTAAGCCAACTCTGGAATACAGATTATCAAACATTGCCTTCAAAGCCAGGGCTCACTACTGTGGAAATAATTCATGCGGCTTACGATAAAAAAATTAAAGGAATGTATATCATGGGGGAGAATCCCA
Organism: uncultured Bacteroidales bacterium; assembly: GCA_964633615.1. Lineage (GTDB taxonomy): Bacteria > Bacteroidota > Bacteroidia > Bacteroidales > UBA12077 > JAGXLC01. Next base: position 2,726 of record CAZWHH010000311.1, read on the forward strand.
TGCTTACCGATCCGGATCTGAATCATACAGAACAAGCTTTGAAAAACCTGGACTTTCTGGTAGTTCAGGATATTTTTCATAATGAAACAACCCCTTACGCAGATGTGATTCTGCCGGCTTCCTCTTTTGCAGAAAAAGACGGTACTTTTGTGAACAGTGACCGGCGGGTGCTGAGAGTTCGAAAAGCTGTCGAAATGCCTGGGGAGGCAGAAGAAGACTGGAAGATTATCGTAAAAATTGCCGAAAAAATGGGTTATCACATTGGCAAATATCAAAATGCCAAAGATATATTTGAAGAAATTGCAAAGGCTACACCCATAATGGCTGGTATCACTTACGACCGAATTGAACAACATGGAATACAGTGGCCCTGTCCGTCAAAAGATCATCCGGGAACAAATACCCTGTTTCTGGATCAATTTAATACCAAAAGCGGAAAAGCCTTACTCAATCCGGTAGATCACGTGGAACAATCAGAACAACCAACTCACGAATTTCCTTTTATCCTGAACTCGGGACGCATTCTATATCATTATCATACAACTACCATGTCAAGAAAAAATAAATCGTTAACCGATTTTGCTAACAAACCTTATGTACTGATGAATCACGCAGATGCTGAAAAAAATGGATTAAAGGACGGCGATAAAGTACGATTATCCAGTAAGCAGGGAGAACTTGAAACTTATCTTCAACGCAGCGACCAGGTGGCCGAAGGAGAGCTATTTATGCCATGGCATTACTCCGAATCCCTGGTAAACAAGCTGACGCGTAGCGAACTGGATCCTTATTCGAAAATTCCCCCCTTTAAATTATCGGCATGTAAGGTAAAAAAAGTTTGACATTAGTTTATGTCCTCAAAAAATACGCGGTAAATTATACAAACCTCTTTTTAAAAGGTAAAAAGGGGTTCTACATTTTGATCCATGCGTTGAAATGACTTCAGACTCAAAAAAAACCATCTTATATACATTATTTATAAAATTGATCTGTAGGTATTTATA
>CAZWHH010000312.1:0-3711 GCA_964633615.1 uncultured Bacteroidales bacterium
ACATTGATTGTTTTGTCATTTGTGCTTATAGCCAAGTTAATACAGTGGATTCTTTGATTCCTCAGTAAGGTATTGATTTCGTTTAACTAAAGAAGGTACTTTACACTTTATTGTTTTTTTTGATTCCGAAGTAAAATAATTTCTATTTTTCTGATTCTGTTTTTCGTTTCATTCAGGATGATCATAATTTTAGCCTTGCGTTTTGTTCATGGAAAAATTATGCATAACCGTGTTAAAATAGATCACTCTCAGAAACCTATTTTGATTTTATTTTACTAGCCCCGTCCTTTAGGGCGGGGTTTCAAATGCCTATCCCGACTATGATTTCTATAAATTTTGTATTTTAATTCACAAAATTTATAGAAATCGGATGGGTATCAGGTTTAACCTAAAGATTCTGTCTAAAAAGTCGTTCATAAAGATTTACTGAAAATCAGGTTTTACCCCTGACCCTAAAGAAAGCCCTGATTTTAAGCAATTTAGCGTTTGAAGCCAAAGGAAAAAAGTTGCTAAAAATATTGTTTAATTTCTTTTTAGACAGCCTCTGGTAATCACATAAAACTATTTTGTTAAAGTAAGAAAAATCAAAACAGTTTCTCAATTTGTTTATAAATATTGAAAAAATAAATTTATTTGGTTGTTTTCTTTAAGCGGGCATTATTAAATTTGTTTAAAAAATAATGAAAGCCTCATCTAAATCATGTAGGCAAAAGAGAATGAATAAAGCATGAGGGTTACATGAGATGCAGTATCAAAAAAAGGGAGACTTTGGCATAGGTAAGTCTCAGAGCATGAACCTAAAATCAAACCTTATACTAATGAAACGAGAAGAAGCCAGGGAAAAAATTCAAAAACTTCAGCAAGAGCTTTCTGAGCATAATTATCGTTATTATGTTCTTGCATCGCCTACCATAAGTGACTTTGAGTATGATTCACAGATGAAGCAGCTTATTGAACTGGAAGAGAAATTCCCTGAATTTCAGGATGATAATTCACCTTCGCAAAGAGTGGGCAGTGATATTAACAAGGAATTTAACCAGGTAAGACACAGGTATCCGATGTATTCTCTGAGCAATACATATAGTGAAGAGGAAATAAAAGAATTTGAAACCCGGATAAAAAAAGAGCTAAACCAGGAGCCGGAATATACATCTGAATTAAAATATGATGGAGTCGCCATAGCTATCACTTATAAGAAAGGGGAAATGATTCAGGCCCTGACAAGAGGCGATGGAGTGGAGGGGGATGATGTGACTTCTAATATAAGGACCATTAAGAGTATTCCACTTAAATTAAGAGGGAGTGATTATCCGGATGATTTTGTAATCAGGGGTGAAATATTGATGACACATGATAATTTCGGTAAATTAAATAAAGAAAAGCAGGAAAACGGGGAAAAGCCATTTGCCAATCCGAGAAATGCGACAGCCGGCACATTAAAACTGCAGAAGTCATCAGAAGTAGCCGGCAGACCCCTGGATTGTTTTTTTTATGCCTTATTGGGTGAGAATTTGCCTTTCCGTTTTCATTACGATAATCTGATGAAAGCGAAAGAATGGGGATTTAGAATTTCCGGTCAGCTTACCAGGTGTCGGAATTTAGAAGAAGTCTACGAATACATTCATAGATGGGATGCAAATCGGGAAGAACTCCCTTATGATATTGACGGAGTGGTGATAAAAGTTAATTCTTATGAACTCCAGGAAGAACTTGGATATACAGCCAAATCCCCTCGCTGGGCTATTGCCTATAAATTTAAGGCAGAGCAGGTGGAAACAAAATTACAGGATATTCAATATCAGGTCGGAAGGACGGGGGCAGTTACGCCTGTAGCTCATCTTAAGCCTGTTCATTTGGCGGGAACCACAGTAAAAAGAGCTTCTTTGCATAATGAAGATCAAATAAAACTTTTGGGAGTGAGAATTGGCGATTATGTGTATGTGGAAAAAGGAGGAGAGATCATTCCCAAAATTGTAGGAATCAATAGAAGCAAACGACCTGCTGATAGTAAAGAAGTCTCTTTTATTGATTATTGTCCCGAGTGTGGATCGAAACTAGTGAAGTTAGAAGGAGAAGCCAAAAGATATTGTCCGAATGAAACAGGGTGCCCGCCTCAGATAAAAGGCAGAATTGAGCACTTTGTATCAAGAAAAGCCATGAACATTGAGGCAGCACAGGCTACTATAGAAGCCCTTTTCAATAAAGGATTTGTGAAGGACCCCGGAGATTTATATTTTTTAGACAAGGAGAAAATTCTTTCTTTAGATCGTTTTGCAGAGAAGTCGGCCCGTAATCTGATCAACAGCATTGAAAATTCTAAACAGGTTCCTTTTCAGAGAGTGCTGTATGCATTAGGTATTCGGTTTGTGGGAGAATCCGTTGCAAAATTACTTGCTCAGCATTTTGAATCGATTGATAAACTTGCCCGGGCAAAATATAATGAACTGGTTGAAATTGATGAAATAGGTGAACGGATTGCCCAAAGCATAATCGATTATTTTCAGAATCAGGGAAACATGCAGATCATACAAAAACTAAAGCAGGCCGGGGTGAATCTTAAATCCGAACCAGGCGAACAAACAAGTCAAAAATTGCAGGGAAAAAGTATTGTCATCTCAGGGGTCTTTAATAAATTTTCACGGAACGAATTGAAAGAAATGATTGAGCAAAACGGAGGGAGAAATTCTTCTTCAGTTTCTTCGAATACAGATTATTTGCTTGCAGGGGATAATATTGGTCCCAAAAAACTTGAGAAAGCCAAAAAGAATAATATTAAAATCATTAATGAAGATGACTTTTTAGAGTTGATTAAGAGTTGAAAATACTTAATTATTCCTTAAAATTTATTAAAATTGTAAAATGAATCCTTTGAAAAAAATTAAGACATCTATCGGAAATTTTATTTTGGCCAAAAAACAGAAGAGGCTGAAGCGGACAAAAAAAGTGCATAACTTAACTACAGCCAAAGATATAGGAGTCTTGTTTGAAGTTACCCACATGGAAGATTACCATAAAATAGATCCGTTTCTTTCATTTTTAAGTGAAAAGGATATCAATCTATTTGCACTGGCTTATTATCCACGCAAAGAAATTCCTGAGAATTTACACGGCATATCCACCCTTAATATTTTCTGCAATGGTGATTTGAATTGGTATAGGAGACCAAAGGGTTTGGTAATTGATAAGTTTATGAGGAAAAATTTTGATATACTGATTGATCTGAGTAATGGAAATTATTTCCCGGTAAAATATATCAATAACTTATCAAAAGCAGGTTTTAAAGTAGGGAAAAATGGTAAATCAGGTTTTGAACATGATTTATTCATACAAATTAATGAAAATCACGAAGAAAATTTTTATATTGAGCAATTAAAATATTATTTGAGTAATATAAACAAAAATAATGGAGTATAAATATGGCAGAGAATAAGTTTTCAGGAACCGGTGTTGCAATTACAACACCTTTTAACGAAAAAAATAGCCCCGACCTGGAATCCTTAACCGTTCATGTAAATTACCTCAAATCAAATGGCATTGACTTTCTCGTTGTTTTAGGAACCACCGGAGAATCGGTTACACTGAACACAGATGAAAAAGAAGCGGTTGTTAAGACCATTTTAAAGGCTAATAACGGGGATTTACCAGTGGTTTTAGGTTTGGGTGGAAATAATACCCACGCAATCGTTGAGAAAATCAAATCAACTGATTTTA
>CAZWHH010000313.1:0-3704 GCA_964633615.1 uncultured Bacteroidales bacterium
CTATACAGGAGATGCTTGGACATGAATCTATTATGACAACTGAAATATATACTCATCTTGATCGGGAGTATCTGAGAGAAACAATTATTGAACACCACCCACGCTCATAAATTTATTGCTCCTTTAATATTTGCATTAAACTATTTTATCTGTTTAAATTACATTTCATTTTAAACTTTCATACCATTATGCTTATCAAAATTCTGAATCAAAAATAATTATAATGAAAAAACATATCCTCATAAGTTTACTTTGTATCATTTTTTCTTTTCAAAATTCGATTTTAGCACAGGAAAAAGAAAAAAATCAAACATTAAGTATAGAAAAGATCATGCAGGATCCGAATGATTGGGTAGGTAGTTTACCCGAAAGTATATTCTGGTCGTGTGACAGTAAAACCATCTTTTTTGAGTGGAATCCTGAAAACAAACCGGTGAAGGAACTTTATAAAATTAAAAGAGAAAAACCTTTACCCAAAAAAGTTTCAAAAAAAGAGAAGGAAAAACTACCTCCCAGATCAGCTCAAAAAAATACAAAGAGAGATAAAATGGTTTTTTCAAAAAATGGTGATCTTTATATTTATGACCTGTCTGAAAACAATTCCAGACTAATTATAAAAACCTATAATACAATTAAATCTCCTCGTTTTACTCACAATGATGAAGCCATCACTTTTCTTATGAATGAAGATTTTTATCTATGGGATCTGAAAGAAAAAAAACTCACTCAGCTAGTCGATTTTAAAAGAGAAGCACCCCCTTCAAAAAAAGACAAAAAGAGAAATCACCAGGAAAAATGGTTGTATAATCAACAAATGGATCTTTTTAAGGTATTGAAAAGAAGAGAAATGAAAAAAAATTACCTGGACAGCATCAAAGAAAGCCAATCGCATGAGAAAACCAAAAGCATCTATCTCGATAATGGATTTAAATATAACGTGCGTTTAAGTCCCAACGCAAAATATATTACTTATAATCATTATGAAAGAGGAAAAAGCAAAAGCACCAAAGTTCCTCGCTTTATAAATAATTCGGGTTATGTGAAAATAGAAAACGCGAGATCAAAAGTTGGCGGCAGTCAGCATCAATATGAATTAAATATTTATAACATTGAAAACGATACCGTGTATCCGGTAAATACTGCAGGTATTCCCGGAATAAAAGATCAACCGGAATACCTTAGTGATTATAACGAAGAAGAGAAGACCAGAAAATTATTTACCTATGGTCCTTATTGGTCTGATGATGGCAAAAAAGCACTTATTTCCGTAAGGTCAGCAGACAATAAAGATCGTTGGCTAATGCTTTTGGACCCCTCAACAGGCAAACCCGAACTATTAAACAGGGAGAGAGACGAGGCATGGATTGCAGGTCCAGGCATTACCCGTTCAGGCTGGGGTGAAAAGCTGGGATGGCTTCCTGACAGCAAACATATCTGGTACCAGTCAGAAGAATCAGGATATTCTCATTTATATCTGTTAAACACTGAAAACAATAAGAAAAAACAACTTACAAAAGGTAAATTTGAAATTTACAATCCCCGAATTTCAAAAAACAAACAATACTGGTATTTCAGTTCCAACAGGGTTCATCCGGGTGAAAGACAGTTTTACAAAATGCCTCTCATGGGTGGCAAAATGGAACAATTAACCTTTATGGAAGGCAGGAATGATGTTGTCTTATCTCCTGATGAAAAGTACATGGCCATTCGTCATTCTTCTTCCAACCAACCATGGGAAATTTACATGAAAGAAAATTCACCGGAAGCAAAACCCAGGAGATTGACCCATTCTTTAACCGATGAATTTATGTCTTATAACTGGCGTAAACCAGAGATAGTAACATTCAAAGCCAACGATGGAGCAAAAGTTTATGCAAGGTTATACAAACCAGATAATACAGAAAATAAAAATAATCCTGCAGTGATCTTTGTTCATGGAGCAGGATATCTCCAAAATGCCCATAAATGGTGGAGTAAATATTTCAGAGAATATATGTTCCACAATTTGCTGGCTGACAGAGGTTATACAATTCTTGACGTAGATTACCGCGGAAGTGCGGGCTATGGCAGAAACTGGAGAACCGGAATTTACAGGCACATGGGAGGGAAAGATCTCTCAGATCATGTAGATGGTGCAGAATATCTTATATCTAAACACAAAGTAGATCCCGAAAAAATAGGAATATATGGTGGGTCTTACGGCGGTTTTATTACATTGATGGGATTATTCAAATACCCGGAAACATTTTCTGCCGGGGCAGCCTTAAGAGCTGTTACTGACTGGGCACACTATAACCATTCTTACACGTCCAACATATTGAATGAACCCACTAAAGACAGTATTGCTTACAGGAGAAGTTCCCCTATTTACTTTGCAGAAGGATTAAATGACCCGCTCCTTATATGTCATGGCATGATAGATGACAATGTACAGTTTCAGGATGTAGTAAGGCTTACTCAAAAATTAATTGAACTGGGTAAAGAAGATTGGGAACTGGCTGTATATCCACTGGAAAGACATAGTTTTAAAGAACCTGAAAGCTGGACAGATGAATATAAACGTATTTATAAATTATTTGAAGAAAATTTAAAGTAGGTTTAGCACAAATAATTTTGTCTAAAAAAGAGGGGGTCTAAAAAGGATGAAAAATAGCCTTTTTAGACCCCCTCTTTTTTAATACTATCATGAATTAACTCAGATTATATGATCCGGTAAACGCTTAAATGGCCTGTTAGAAGCCAAGCTTTTTTGCAATACCTTCAGGCAATGCCTTTTTATTAATCATAATATCCATTGTCTTATATCGAACAAAAGCTTCTGATGCATAAAAATACCCGTCATAAATATGGTTTTTGGCAGACCATGAATTTTTCACAAGATAATATTTTGTTCCATTCTTATCTTTAGCGATACCCGTAATATGCATTCCATGATCATCTGTTGTTTTCCAGTTATCAAAAGCTTCCTGGCGCATTTCCTGGGTTATTGTTTTTTCCGGAACAGGGCCATTAAAACTATACAGAGAATCTTCTAATTCACCCTCGGGAATATCCGCCCATTTTGCGCTTTCAAGGTTATCCATGCTTTCCACATTTTTATTTGGAACCACGGCCACTCCATTTTTCCATGAAAAGCCTTTCTCACTGACGTCAGCAGCCCATGCAACAGTATAACCCTTTTCTATTGACTGATCTATTACTTCCATTAATTCATCAATGGGTACATTGTATACTTCATCATAAGCCCAATTATCAGGTACTTCAAGTATAAATTTTGAATAAAACGGGTGATGGGTATAGGAGGAAAGTTCTATATAATGATCCATATTAAGCCCCATATAATTCCTGGCAAAAGATTTCGGAGTATATTCTGCTCCTTCATAATCAAACTTTCTCGTTTTCTCTCCCAAATAAGTATCCAAAATTCCATCAAACGCATCATGCCAAACAGGCGTTAGTTTCCTGTTTCTATTTTTAAGCACCTTGTCTGCAAAACCTTTTAAAACCGCATCCAGCTCTCCGTGTACATGATCATCCGTACCATAATTTAATCCCGGGTACTTATCCTCAGGAACAATGCCATATTTTTTAATCATATTTGTAACATCATGAAAAGCGCCGCCTCCGGCAAAATTTAAATTTCCATGAAACCGAACATATTTTTCTGCCTTATCTGAATAAGCATGTCTGACAATCCACATCTC
>CAZWHH010000314.1:0-3700 GCA_964633615.1 uncultured Bacteroidales bacterium
TAAAAGAACCCTATAAACGTTACCTGGAAAATGTGATCCGCAAGAATTTTGATTTCACAGGAGTACCTATCAATGTCTATTGTCGCAAGAAATGATTATTTTATTCTACTGTACCTCGAACAAGAGTTGGGTAGCCTTCATTAAGTTAATTACACCGATTCAGATCTCCAAGGTTACTGACATATCAATCTTTTTGGACTTTTAAATAAAAATTATAAATTTATAGTGTTATTTAACTAATAATTATTAACTAATTTAAATATATTATTATGAAAAAAACCTTAAAGTTTCTATTGCTGGCAACATTGCCATTTTTTTTATTAAACTGTCAAACCACACAGGATTTTGTAGTTGGCAGAAGTACCATGAATCCGGTTTTCTTTGAGCAATTAGAGTTGGAAAGGGAAGATTATGAAATTCTGAAAACAGTGACCGCAACTGCAACGGTTAATGTTGAGGAGAAAATGAGCGGATTAATAGTTGTTGAGGAGAACGATGAATTTGAATTGAAAATTAGTGGTTCAAATGTTGATCTTGAAAGTGGGGTATTAAAATTTGGGTATTTAACAAATGATATTGGAAGAACATCTACTGTAACAAGCAAAACGGGTTTAATGGGTAACAAGCAAACAGTTGTAACCTATGTTCCCAAGGATCCTGAATCTATTGCCAGACGTTTAGCAAAATACAGATTGATTAATGAAGCAAAAGCCATGGGAGGTGATGGCGTAATAGAGCCGGTTATTTCATCGGATATTGCAAAGGTTAATAAAGACAACACTGTTATTAAAACAACTATTGCTGCAAAAGTGATTGTTCTGAAAACTGACAGATAGTATTTATGTGATTGGGAAATGTTCATTTACTGAACGTTTCCCGTCTTTTGTTTATAAAAATAATAAGGTTTGATTATGTGCAGGATATACTTTACTATACTCCTATTTTTAGCTTCAGTTTCGGCCAATTCACAATCTACTTATGTGGCTTTAAAGATCTCAGATTATCATATCTCAGGTTTCCATTTTCCTTCAGAATCCCCTCCGGTAAACCTGGCACTAAAAATTAATGTTAAAACACACGAAAATCTGCTGAAACAATATGATGCAAATCCCATATTTAGTCCTGTACTCAAACCAGTACCTCCTGTTAATTCTTTCTTAGATGCTGAAATAAAAAATTACCTGATGGCGAAAGGGTTAAATATTAATTCACAGTCACCTTATATCCTTCATGTGCTGGTTGATCAGTTTGAAGTAAATTATCTCTCAGGAAGTGGCTGGACAGGCTCTGTGAAAATTGATGTGACCCTGACTTATAAGAAGCAACAACTTTTTAGTCAATCTACCATGGGATTTCAGAAGATCAAATCACATCATTCTAAATATGAAAAGGTTTCAGAAGCGATTACAAAGGCTTTTTTAGAATCTCTTGATGCAGTTAACTGGCAGAGTTTTGGCATGAAACTGCAAGGAAGTTCCCCAAAAGCAGAAATATCCAATAAACCCATAACACAAAAAAAACAAGCAGAACCTATAATTAAAACCAAGACAGAGTCCGTCAAATTAGCTGATATTGACCAGCGGATACCTTTTGGAAGCAGAGAAAGAAACAAAACATTTGCTGTAGTTATTGGCAATGAAAAATATGATAATGAGATTGAAGTACAATATGCAGCCAATGATGCAAGAATATTTTGCCAATATCTTACACGCACTTTAAGAGTTCCGCGAAAACAAGTCCACCTTGTAATGAATGCAACGTATGGCAAAATGCTTGGAGAGCTTGACTGGCTGAGAAGTGTTTCAAAAGCCTTTGGGAAAGATGCCAGTATTATATTCTATTATGCCGGACACGGAATGCCCGATGAAAGCACCCGGAATGCTTATATACTTCCTGTTGATGGTAACGCTTCCCAGGTAAGAACAGCAATTCGAACAGACGAGTTGTATAACACTCTTACTGCTAATGAGGTAAAAAAAGTGTTGGTGTTTTTTGATGCTTGCTTTAGCGGGGCTGGAAGGGACGGAATGCTTGCCTCGGGAAGGGGAGTGCGCATAAAGCCAAAAAATGAGGAAGTCAAAGGGAATATAATTGTATTTTCAGCGGCTTCCGGCGATGAAACAGCTCATCCTTTCGAGGAGAAGCATCATGGTTTGTTTTCATATTACCTCATGAAAAAAATAAGAGAGACCAAAGGAGGAGTTTCTCTTGAGGAATTATATAATTATATCCGAACGAATGTTTACCAAAAGTCGGTAATCAATGGAAGAGAACAGAATCCTAAAATTAATGTCAGTCCTGGCTTGAGGGAAAAATGGCAAATGATTAAATTCTAAATAAGAAATCTTTAAAAGTTTTTTCCAGTTGTGATTATCAACTTAACCAAAAGATTTTGAACATTGGCATTAAATTAGTGTATAAAAATTAAACCAATAATTCCTCTGTTATGAAAATTCTTTCTTTACAACGTTCATTTTGGACAAAAAGCATCGTCGTAATGGTTATTGCCATTGCGGGTACTTTTATGTCATGTGAAAAATTAGATGAATTAACAAAGTTTGATTTGTCTTACGAAAGTTCGGTAACCATCCCCGGTACGCTTGGCATAGATACCCCCTTTGAGGTAGCAACACCTGATATTACAACCAATTCAGAACAGGCATTTAGTGGTGAGAATACATCCAAAGACCATGTTCAGGAAATTATTCTTAAGAAATTGACTCTTGACTTACAGTCTCCACCTGATTCTGATTTTAGTTTCTTAAAAAGTTTGACTTTATATATAGATGCAGATGGACTTGATAAGCTTAAAATGGCTTCAAATTCATCTATTCCCGATGATGTGGGTAAAACTATTGAGATGAGTACAACCTCTAAGGATCTGAAAGAATATATATTCAAGGATAAATTTAATATAAGTGTTGAGGTAACCACAGATGAGATGATTTCGGAAGATCATGAAGTACTGGTGTCTTCGGTTTACCAGGTTGATGCAACACTGGCTAATTAGACAGGGCTTTCATTGCATCAATAGGCAACCTGTATTTTAAGAAACTGTTTTGATTTTATTTTACTAGCCCCGTCCTAAAGAGGGTGTGTGATAACGCAAAAGAAACTCCATGACTTACCACGTCATTTATGGCGTGGATTAGGGCTGTACTCCTTATCAGGTAGGCTTTAGCCAGGAAAACAAATTGAGAAAGACTTAAGGTATAAGTAACTTTTGGGCTAAAGCCCGGGAAATTCTGTGGTACTCTGCCACCGCCATAAATGGCGGCGTAAGTCATTCCCTGAATAAAAATACATTTACATTTTCACACAGTCCCTAAAGGACGGGGCTAGTAATCACATAAAATTATTTTGTTAAAGAAAGAAAAATCAAAACAGTTTCTAATAGTTTTTGAGTGGATTATATAGTAGCTGCGATAATTACAGAATGATGATTTATTTTTCAGTCAAATAGCTTGCTGCATACAGCAAAAAAAATTTGATTTTTTAATAATAATCTCTATTTTTGAAAAAAATAAACGATGAAAAAATATTGCACATATTATTATTATCTAAACAGGAGGGATTATTGTTAAATAAGCCATGCAATTGGTATACAGTAATCCCGGAATGAAAATTTCGGGATTTTTTTTTGAATTGAATTGAATATGAACAGAACCTATACAAAATATTACTACTACTATTATTATCC
>CAZWHH010000315.1:0-3700 GCA_964633615.1 uncultured Bacteroidales bacterium
TATCCATTTAGCAATTTCAAACACTGATCATATGCTTTTCTGAAATCATTCAATTGAGTGTCATTAATATATTTTTCATCCAAGGCACAAATTAAGTGCTCAAGAGATTCGCACAATGAGCCTCGCGCTTGCCTGCAAAACTGAATATTTTCCTGATAATGGTATCTCCCATGCCCTTCTGCAATGTTTGCAGTAATTGATCTGCTGCAACGTAACAATTGGTCAATTATTCTGTACTTTTCATCTTTAGGAAAGTGCTTAACTAAAGATGAAACGCTATTTCGATATCGTCTGCATTCTTTATATAACTCCAAATCCTCAAAACTTTTCATTCTTCTGTTTTAGTTTGTTGTTATTCAATCAGTTAACTCACTTAACTCACTTAACTTCATCTACTCAGTCAACTTAATTAACTTAGTTACTCAATTAACACACTTAACACACTTAACACACTTAACACACTTAACACACTTAACTCAATTAATTCATTTAACTCACTCCACTTACTTAACTCAATTAACTTAGTTCACTCAATCAACTCAACAACCAAGTTCGTTGTTCGTAAAAAAACGAAACAGGTTTGTAAAAATTTTTACAGATAGATAATGATTACATAGTAAATTCCTATCCCTATAAACAAGATCGCCACAACGCGTCTGAACCATTTTTCAAACACTTTCAATCCATTGTAAAGTTTCCCGATGCCTGCCACGGTATATGCCAAAACCCAGGCAAAAATTATAACCGGTATTCCTGTGGCTATGGCGAAAGTTACGGGTAACAATAGTCCGGAGCTACTGCTTACCGTCATTGGCATCAACATTCCAAAATACAAAACTCCGCTATAAGGGCAAAAAGCCAAGGCGAAGAGAATGCCAATGAAAAGCACTTCCCAGAAACTACTCACGCCTTTTTCCTGGTATTTTTGAGCAAATTTGCCCATGCCAGGGAAGTTTATTTTTAGAATACCCAGCATAAACAATCCAATCAGAATCAATAGCGGACCTAAAATTTTTTCTCCGTACTGCTGAAACCAACCGGATAAAGCTAATTGGTCAGCGCCAAGAAAAATGATAGCAGCAAGTCCGGTATAAGAGACAGCTCTGCCCAGGGTATAAATTAGCCCGTTATAAAAAACTTTGTTCCGGTTCTCTATGTCTTTACCAATGAAGCCAATAGCCGAAATATTGGTTGCCAACGGGCAGGGACTGATAGCTGTCATCAGCCCCAGTATAAATGCTGATAATAATGGCAAGGAGGTGTTCTCCAGAAGATTAGTTAAAGTTTCTTCCATTATTGCAATGATTTAATTTTTTTGTGAATAATTTCCTTCAACTTGTCAGGATTAGACCTTGCGTGCAGAAAGCCTTCCCGGGTGATGTTGAATTTTTTATCGCCGCCTACTATAAGCAAAGTTTGTCCGGAAATCCCCAACTCTTTTGCCTTTTCTTCTCCCTCAGATTTCTCAACATTGAGCGCCGTGAAGGTTACGTTTTCATTATCTAATTCTTCCACAGCTTCTTTTGCCACGCTTTCAACCGCTTTACAAGTTGCACATCTTCTTGTATTGTGAAAATAATAAACCTCTACCGTTTCAGCCTGCTGTATTTCCTCAGACTCATTCTTTTCTTTGTTAGCGTTGGCGCTGCATGATAATCCGATACCAAGCAAAACGATAAGCGCAAGTAAATTGGTAATTTTCATTTTTATAAATTTTTAGTTTAACAATTTTTTAATTTCTTCTTTTTTGGGCACCTTGCCACTGGCAACTACTTTTCCGTCAACTACCAAAGCAGGTGTCACCATCACGCCATGTTTCATGATGTCATTGATGTCTTCTACTTTGGTTACTGAAGCATCCATTCCTGCTTCAGTTATTACCTCTTCTACAGCTTTTTTCAAGGCCTTGCATTTGGGGCATCCTGTGCCTAATACTTTAATTTCCATTTTGTTATGTGTTTTTTGTTCGTTGTTTGTATTTCGTAAATGTACGAACAAAGAAAATAAAAGATTTTTAGATTTAAAAATCTTTTTAATTTTTTTAATCCGAATAATTAACTTCGTTGAGGGCTTGGCCGTTCATGAATTATTCTTATCTCCGATAGCGACTAAGATTTAATGCCTGACGGCTTTGAATATACCGGCAAGGATGGCAGCGGTTCAGGGGCTGGCGAAAAAAATTCTTCATCAATCCGGCCTGGTTATTTTATACGATTTATTCCGAAGCTTTGCTTCCAGTAGGAGAGCTATAAGAATAAAGACAGGGACGGTGAGGATCAGTCGCAGAATCGAGAATTTGAGCCCCAGAAACCCAATTTCGAAAGTGAGCATGGGGATTTTGGCAGCGCTGAACATGCCTACATAGATGAAAATATTGCGCAGACTGGTCCCTTTTTTCCACAGCAGATGCGCAAAAGGAAACGCCATATACAAAGAGCCCGGCTGAATAACGGCAAGCAGGATCATGAGGCCCGCGCCTTTCATTCCGGAGCCTTCACCTAAATGTTTTTCTATTTTTTCTTTGGGTATCCACACATCGAACAATCCGATCAGTATAAACATACAGGGAAGGATCATAAGCATTTCTTTCAGGAACCTCCAGAAAGTTGTTTGAAAAAGCTCTTCGCCTGCAGTGAAATCCACCCCATACGAAATACCGATAAAACCGGCAAACAGGAGAATTACCGGAAGGTCAAACTTATATTTATGTAAAGATTTCTTCATGCTTTTCATTTAAGACAATGAGAAGATAATAGCCATAATGATTCCTATGATTATGGCACCGAGAAAACTCAGTCCGTTTCTCATCAGTGTCACTTTCATACCGAAATATTTGGCTTCCACTGGAATGGTCAGGGTACCCACCATTTTCAGTGTGGTGATGAATATGGCCAGAATTCCGTAACTGACTCCGCTTTCCAGTAGCATTCCTGCCATCGGGTAGGATATAAATCCGGGTATCAGCGAAACGCTTCCCACTATGGCGGCCATGGCATACCCCAGGACACCGGCCTGGTCGCCGAAATATTTAATCAGCATCTTTTCCGGGATGAAAAACAAGGCTACACTCACGAGAATGATGACCGTAAGCAGGGTAGGGAGGAGCTTGAGAAACTGCAAGGCTCCTTTTTTCAAACCGTCCAGGGTTTTCTGTCGGTTAGCGATGAAGGAGACCAGCAGCAATATGCCCGTTATGACAAAAAGGATGGTCATTATTCCTTGTCCTTTTGGATCTGAATACCCAATATTTTAGTGGGCTCTAAAGCTTCCATCT
Organism: uncultured Bacteroidales bacterium; assembly: GCA_964633615.1. Classification (GTDB taxonomy): domain Bacteria; phylum Bacteroidota; class Bacteroidia; order Bacteroidales; family UBA12077; genus JAGXLC01. The sequence goes on from CAZWHH010000315.1 coordinate 3,275, forward strand.
GGTAAAGAGCCGGTTCTGAAATGACGCACTGGTCTTTTTCGGCTTCAGAGTATTCGTTATCGATGTTTAAACCGATTCGTCCCGAAACAATGTAAAAAATGACATAGGTTTCCATCTCACAGGGTTCATCGGGCGGCAGTTTTTCTCCCTCCTTCAGTTCTATGATCCTTGTCTTAAAAGTTTCTCCCTGGTAGAGCACATTCTTATCCCTTTGATCATAGGGATAGGCTGAGGTGGATTCTAAATCGAATATTTTCATTGTGGGTTGTTTTAAAATCTTATTTCTCCTCATCTATTTCCCGGATGGCTTCTTCCACATCTTCCAGTTGTTCCTTAAGGCATTCTTGCTGGTGTTCCAGGATTCTCCTTTTCTTTTTCCTGCTCCAGAACATAGGATGATGACCCGGCATTCCTGCACCATGGCAA
>CAZWHH010000316.1:0-3692 GCA_964633615.1 uncultured Bacteroidales bacterium
TGACAAATAATCTGTTTAGAGAAGCTTTAGTTGATTGGAATATTAGTTATAAAAACATAAGAAAATTATTTGATAATGAAGAAAAATTATATATAACTCAGGGATTTATTGCAGGCACAAATAATGGACTGACAACAACCCTGGGGCGTGAGGGGTCAGATTATACTGCTGCTATTCTTGCTAACTCTCTGGATGCAAATGCGGTTACAATCTGGAAGGATGTTTCAGGTGTTCTTAATGCAGATCCACGATATTTTGAAAATCCGGAGAAGATTGATAAAATTTCCTATCAGGAAGCCATAGAACTGGCTTACTATGGTGCAAAAATTATTCATCCTAAAACTATTAAACCGTTGCAAAATAAAGATATTCCACTATATGTTCAGTCTTTCCTGGAACCTGATAATTCAGGCTCAGTCATTGCCAATTTTCCTTCGTATAATGAAGATAGACCCATTTTTATTTTAAAAAAGAATCAAGTGCTTATCTCAGTTATACCTAAAGATTTTTCTTTTGTATTTGAAACATTAATGAGTAATATATATGCATTGTTTGCAGAGTATAAGTTAAAAGTGAATCTGATTCAAAACTCGGCTATTAATTTTACTGTTTGCGTTGATGAAGGGAATAGTAAAATTTATAAGTTGATAGAGGAGTTGAGAAAAAATTTTAAAGTATTATATAATCAGGGATTGGAGTTAGTTACGGTGAGGCATTATACTGAAAAATCGCTTGTTAATCTTCTGAAAGGGCGAAATATTCTGGTTGAACAAAGGAGCAGGCATACTGCCCAATTTGTATTGGAAGCATAAGTTAGTGTTAAAAGAATTTTTCTATTATTTTTTTTGCAATAATGGCTGACACTTTATAATAAGACTCATCTGTCCAGCCTGCTATATGTGGTGTAAGAATTACTCTCTCAGATTGAATTAATTCGTTCAGAGTATTAGGCAACTTGGTATTATCAAACAATTCTTCAAATGTAGATCTTTCATATTCAAGCACATCCAGCCCAGCCCCTGTGATTTTGCCTGAATTTATCAAAGGCAGGAGATCGTCTGTTTGAAGCACTTTTCCACGGGATGTATTTAATAGTATGATTGGTTTTCTGAATTTTTCAATATATTCTTTATTTATCAGATAATGATTCTCTTTATTAAAAGGAATGTGAATGCTTAGGAAATCGGTTTGCTCGAAGAATTCTGCCTGTGTAACTTCTTTTACATACTCATTGGAAAAGTCAAATATATATTTATCATAAGCTATAATATTTACTCCCAAGCCCTTTAGCTTTTCAGCAAACGCGCTGCCCATATTCCCATAGCCCAGAATACCTACTGTTTTGTTTTTTATTTCGATGCCCCTGTTTTTTTCTCTTTGCCAGATTCCTTTCTTCACTTCCGTATTGCTTTGGTTTATTTTATTCGTAAGACTTAATAATAATCCAAGAGTATGTTCCCCAACAGAATCCTTGTTCCCTTCAGGTGAATTTATGCAATGAATTCCTTTTTTATTCGCATACTTAACATCAATATTTTCAATTCCGGCTCCTACTCTTGCTATGAAAATCAGGTTCTCGGCCTTATCAATAAAATCGGAGTCAATCTTCATTTTGCTCCTTAAGATAAGTCCTTTGTATTGAGAGATTATTTTGCTAATTTCTTCGGGCAGGATATCAGGAGCATAGTTGATTTTACAATTTTTTTCCTTTAGCCCTTTTAATAGAATATTATGTACCTTATCTATAACTAATATTTTCATTTGATATACTTATTATTCATTACCTTTTGTTGACCTGATACAGGTTACGGATTTCGGAACAGATTAATTTCTTTCCTTTGGCAGGAAAATTTTAAATGCTGGTTTATACCCTCTGAAACTACCATCATCTCTAAATGTTTCATAGGCAAGCATTACAGAGTGTACTTTCTTCACCATATTTAATGTAGTTGTTTCAATATACCACCTTTCCAAAAATTGAATTTTGCCAATCTTTGAACGGCTAAACTCAGGATCATTTTCAAGCTTTTTGATATCTCTAACCGAGAGGGATTCTCCTGTAAAATAATCATAGGGTTGAATTTCCTTATTATAGATAGAGTTAAAAATCAAATCAATAAAATTTTTTCTGTCAAACCCCGATAAAGATTTTTTTTTCCAGAGGTCTGCAGAATCTAAATTATGAACGACTACTCCATAATTTATGGTGTCTGCTATCAGAGAATAATTCTGCCTTATTGAGTCAGGTGGGCTGACTGTAATTTTATTTCCGTTGTCTTTTTCATGAGGGCCTGAACAATGAGATAAAATCAGTACTCCTAAAAGAACAGATAAGAGGAGATGAATAAAAGCACCTCTTTTAAAATTCAAGCCTTTTGGCATATCTTTTTTTTGAAATAATTCCATTTTCATAAGCGATATTCCCATTTATAAATGTTTTACTTACAGACGATTGAAATGTTTGGTTTTCAAAAGGGGACCAATTGCACTTGTATAAAATATTATTTTTGCTAACTGAAAAAGGCTGGTTTGGATTAATCAATACCAAGTCTGCCCAGTATCCCTTTTTTATGAAACCTCTTTTTTTAACATTAAATAATTTGGCAGGATTATGACACATTTTTTCAACTATTTTATTAAGAGAAATTTTATTGTTATGATAAAACTCCATCATAGCTTGTAGTGAATGTTGAATCATTGGGCCACCTGAAGGGGCCTTTAGATAAGTTTGTTTTTTTTCATCCAGAAGGTGCGGAGCGTGGTCAGTTCCTATTACATCAATTTTATTATTTATTACAGCTTCAAATAATTTGAGACGGTCTTTCTCTTTTTTAATGGCGGGATTCCACTTAATTCTGTATCCTAAGTCTTTATATTGTGTGTCATTGAACCATAAATGGTGAATACAGACTTCACTGGTTATTTGTTTCTCTTCCAAAGGGATATTTCCATCAAATAGTTCTAGTTCTTTCGCAGTGCTTAGGTGTAAGACATGCAACCGGGTGTTGAATTTTTTGGCTAATTCCACAGCGAACAAAGAGGACTTGTAACATGCTTCTTCGGAACGAATTTCCGGATGGTAATCGAATGGTATATCACCATTGAATTTATTCTTATAGTATTGTGTGTTGTTTTTTATCGTATTCTCGTCTTCGCAATGACAAGCTACAATTGTAGGAGTTTTAGAAAATATTTTACTAAGTGTTTCGATACGATTAACCAGCATATTTCCTGTAGAAGAACCTATAAAGACTTTTATGCCTGGTATTTGGGAAGAGTCGATTTTACTGACTTCATCAAAATTATCATTTGTTGCTCCAAAATAGAAAGCATAGTTTGCAAAGGAGCTTTTGTCAGCAATCCTGTATTTATTTTTCAATTCATGGATGTTTGTGACCGGGGGATGAGTGTTAGGCATTTCCATATAAGAGGTGACACCTCCGGCTATGGCCGCTTTTGATTCAGTAGCTATTTCTGCTTTGTGACTTAATCCAGGTTCTCTGAAATGAACATGGTCGTCAATAATACCCGGGATAAGAATTAATCCGCTTGCATCAATGATTTCCAGATCGTTATTGACCTCTTTTACTGCCAATGGACTATGGTAGACTTCCTTTATTTTTTCGCCCTCAATTAATACAGCACCGTTAAAGTCGGAATCTTCATTTATGATTCTTGCATTATTTATGAGT
>CAZWHH010000317.1:0-3650 GCA_964633615.1 uncultured Bacteroidales bacterium
CTATGGCAAATCCAATGATTCCCGAAAGAGCAAGATATTTCCAGTGATGAATACTCGCATCCACAGGGAGAAACAGACCGCGGCTGATCCAGGTATAAATCCCCAACAAAACTATCGCCATTATTAAACGAATGAGGTTCACCGAGAGTGAACCTATTTTTTTCCCTGCTGATTCAAAGGCTAAAGCAGTGGCTGTCCAACAAATAGCAGCCATGAGGCCGGCCAGTTCACCAAAATATTCGTTCATCTTTCCTCTTTTTTTCCTGTTTTACAATCGTTAGTCTGAAATTGGTGCTTAGATTCACAGTTGTCTTGTTGGTTTAAATTCAATCTGAATGTCATGATTGAAAAGTATTCCATACAAAGTAATGGCTTATTGAGTAAGACAAAATTCGAATTATTTGAAACAATAACCATCGAAATCAAAAAAAGTTATTAACAATTTAAAAATTACAACCTGCTTATTTCTTTTGGTTGTTGTTGTCATCAATGGAAAAAAGTAAATACAAACGCTGTTTTGTATTATTATAATTCATTGTATAATAGTATTTTGTATAACTTTGAAGATTTGCAACAAACATCCGGATATTTTGATTTTTTACTGAAGCAGACAGGATTTTATATCTTAAATCCGGGTTAGTTGATAAAAATAAGTGAAAAAATTTGAGGATATAAAGTTCAATTTTATATATTTACGTGAATAAAATTAGTTTAATGAACAGACTGATAGTATTACTTAAGATATTTATTTTTATTTGTTTATTCTCTGTGAATTCCTTCGCACAATTAGATGGTGTGGCTATCAAAGATAGTGTGGTTATTGCAACTTTCAAACATTTTTTTGTCCCAAACAAAATCGTTAGCGGAGATGCCAAACCTTTCGGGCCGGATACAGTGACATATAATTTTAACTGGGAGGTTGATAATCAGCCTGTTGATTTGCCGGTGTCATTGAATATCCGTGGAAATGATACAACGATTTATTTCCCATACGAGTTTAAGGAAAGTGGAACCTATAGAATTGATTTGGAGGTGATTGATAATTCGGCAGGATTAACCTATTATGCTTCAAAAACGATTTATGTGGATGAGCTTATTGAAGTTCCGAATGTTTTTACCCCGGATGGCGATGGAATAAATGACATTTTTGTTGTAAAATCGAGTGGGATGGAAGATCAACTACTTAAATTGCAAATTTATAGCAGAAATGGAAATTTAGTACATGAACGAATCGGCAACGTTGTCTATTGGGATGGAAGGCTTGCTTCCGGTCAGAAAGCAGGTGAAGGCGTTTATTATTACTTTATTACCACGCAAAGTGAACCTAAAATCGTTAGAAAAGGATTTTTCCACTTGTATCGATAATTTTTGTTGTTTATTATAAACAGGCAATGACGGATGAGAAAAATATTCAACCTGTTTTTCATTTTATTATTGCATTCCTGTCAACAAACAGTTGATTCCCCCGAAAATCTTATTCGAAAAACAAAGGAAGCAGTTAAGGACATACAAAGAATTTCCTTTACTGAATGCTACCTGGAGAAAAACTCACCCAATGGAGATACTCTTAACCTGAAGGGCTATTGTAGCTTTTATAAGAAACCTGATGATCCTGTATTTGGATATCATTTTTCTATTGAATTTCCCGATTCAGGTAAAAGTCTTTTATACAAGAAGGGCGTTCTTTACGTAATTTATGAAAAACGAAGGAAAATAGAAAAGATAAATCTTCATCAATATGGCAGAGAAATGTTTGCAAGGGAGTTGCCTGAGTATTTTATCTTTGACGAACTTCTGTCTGTTGACTTATATAAAACCCTTGAACAGCCGGAATTTAAAGTCAGCTTTACTGACAGCCCGGGAGAAAATTACCGTTTAGATATTGTATACCCGGAAGAGGAACGGGTAAGGATAGAGAAACAATTATTTATTCGTGATCTTGACTTTTTGCCTTACCAAATGAAATACCGGGTACAGTTTGGTTCTGACATAAATTTCCGGGAAATTAAAATTAAAGATATTGAATCCCACCACAAAGCAGGAGGGGATGTTTCCCTTGTAGATTCATGGCAAAATTTTTCAACCGTTGAATTTAAACCAGCCATAATGTCTGAATATACTCCTTTGGAGGAAGGCTCTTATGCACCTGATTTTATATTAAATACAGCAAATGGAGAACGAGTTACACTAGCCGATTTTAAGGATGAATATGTTTTATTGGATTTCTGGTACCTGGCATGCCCATCGTGTATGGAATCAATACCGCATTTGAATCTTTTACATGAGAAATACAATCGCCATGGATTGAACATTATCGGGATCAATAGTTTTGACCGCCTAACCGGCATTCAGCAAAAAGTGAAAAGGATATTGAGAGATGACACCATTCAGTATACTGTCGCGGGAGGATCTAAAAATATAGACAGCCTGTACAAAGTAAAAGTATATCCTACTGCTTATTTGATTGATAAAAAAGGTATAGTAATTTATTCCCAATTAGGGTATTCCCAATATATGGCTGATAGCCTGGACAGGATACTGGAAAGGAAACTCCCGGTTAATGAAACCTCCATGATAAAATAATTACCTAAGTTGAGCGGTTTGAATGTAGTGAAAAAACGCTTTACTTATCCGGCAGCTGCCGGACGACTTAGAAATTGTCGGTTTTCACCGAATTGGTGAGGTGAAAACTTTACAATTTCTTTGTCGTGAGCGAAAATCGCTCAATTTGGGAATTATTAAGATCATAAAAGAAAATGATTTACGGGGTTATTTTATGATTTCTGACTTTGCTTTAATGTATCATGTATTTAAGTCTTTTTTGATTAATTTAGCTAAATAAATTAAAAAGAATCAAATGAAACAAATAGCATTAATTACAGGCGCTACAGCAGGAATTGGAAAAGCCACTGCTAAAAATCTGGCACTTCACGATTATAATCTGATCCTAATCGGGAGAAGAAAGGAAAGGCTGGAAGAATTAAAAAGTGAAATTGAGTCCGGATCAAATGCCAGTATAAAGATTTTGCATATTGACGTAAGAGACAATGAGCAGGTAGAAAAAGCCATTGACAGTCTGCCGGCTGATTGGCAGGGAATAGATGTTTTGGTGAATAATGCAGGGCTTGCAGTGGGTCTGGGTCATATACAGGATGGAATTATCGATGACTGGGAGCGGATGATTGATACCAATATCAAAGGGTTGCTTTACATGACCCGAAAGGTTGCCCCCCTGATGATTAAAAGAGGAGAAGGACATATTGTTAATGTAGGTTCAATAGCCGGCAAGGAGGTATATGAGAATGGAAATGTATACTGTGCCACAAAACATGCTGTTGATGCGCTGACAAAGGCCATGCGGACCGATATGTTGAAAGACCGGATTAAGGTAACAGGAATCGCTCCGGGGATGGTGGAAACTGAATTCTCCCTGGTTCGTTTTAAAGGAGATGAAGAAAAGGCCAAAGATGCATACAAAAATTTTGTCCCGCTCACACCTGAAGATGTTGCAGAAGTGGTTCAATTTGCTGTTTCCAGGCCACCTCACGTAAATATCAATGATATTGTGATTACAGCGACAGATCAGGCCAATTCTTACTATAAAAATGTTAAAAAGTAAAGTATCTTTCAGTCAATTTATCTGGCGAAAT
>CAZWHH010000318.1:0-1650 GCA_964633615.1 uncultured Bacteroidales bacterium
ATTATCAGAAGAAGCACACGGAATTAAATGATTCTATCTTCAACAAAACAACAATTCAACAATTTGAACAACTGAAACAAGAATATGATTCTATACAGGAATCAAAACAATTGGCGACATTGAAGGCACAACAGAAAATTCATGAATATAAAATAAAAAAATCAAGAACAATTATTTATATCTTATTGGCAGTTGGTGTTTTTGTGTTAGTACTTCTGGTGATTTTATTTCAAACCTACCGAAAAAAAATAAAGATCAATACGAAATTACGACGGGAGGTAAACAGACATAAATCAACCAGTGATGAATTAAAAAGTATAAAATCTAATCTTGAAAAGAGAATTGAAGAACGCACTAAAGATTTGACAAAGATCAATAAGAGACTAGAACAAGAGGTTAATGAACAAAAGAGAATCAAAGAAGACCTGGTGAAGGCTAAAAATAAAGCAGAGGAATCAGACCGGCTTAAAACAAATTTTCTCGCGAACATGTCTCATGAAGTGCGTACTCCATTAAATGCAATAGTGGGTTTTTCACAGCTTCAGGGTGCCAGGCATATTACGGAAGAAGAGAGAAGAGAATATTTACTTCATATAAAAGACAGTACCGAAAATCTAACGCATTTAATTGATGATATTATTGATTTTGCTAAGATTGAATCGGGAGGAATAAAAATTGTTAAGAAAGAATGTGATCTTCATAATATTTTAAAAGAGTTGTGGAAGAAATATGATGCAAAAAAAATCATAGCAGGAAAGGCTTTTATTGATATAAAATACCAAAAGCCTTCCCAAAATAAATTTAACCTGAAAACTGACCCTGATCGTTTACGACAGGCTCTGGATCATTTATTAGATAATGCCCTGAAATTTACTGAAAAAGGCTACATAAGTTTTGGATGTATCTTTTTAGAAAATGAGGTTCAATTCTTTGTAAAGGATACCGGCATTGGGTTAAAGGATGAGAATAAAGAGATTATTTTTGAGCGGTTCAGACAATTAGATGATGGTCCTACACGGAAATACGGGGGGACAGGACTGGGGCTTTCCATCGCCAAATATATTATTGAACTGCTTGGTGGCTCAATATGGGTTGAATCAGAACCAGGTAAAGGCTCTTCGTTTCATTTCAATATACCTTTAGAGAAAATTTTCAGGAAAAGACAAAAAATTGAAGTGGACCAGATAGATTGGTCTGAAAAGGTGATTCTAATTGCTGAGGATAAGGAAATTAATTTTGAGATAGTGAAAGAAACACTGACTGATACAAATGCTAAAATTATTTGGGCTAAAAATGGTGCTCAGGCAGTTGATTATGTAAAAGAAAACAAGGTAGACCTTGTTTTGATGGATATACAAATGCCTGTTCTCGATGGGTATGAAGCTACACAGAAGATAAAAGAGATAAATGAGGATATTCCGGTTATAGCTCAAACTGCTTACGCGATGCCTGAAGATAGTGAGAAATATATAGAAGCAGGTTGTAGCGATTATATTGCCAAACCCATATCACTAGAGGTCTTCATAGACAAAATATATCATTTCCTTGATTGATGATTTAATTTCCCTTAAATCCATTAATGGTGTGTTTAATTTTTACCAGTTTTTCTAACAGATCTTTCAAATAGCGAATATTAAGCATATTTGCTCC
>CAZWHH010000318.1:1750-3643 GCA_964633615.1 uncultured Bacteroidales bacterium
AGAAATTGTCCTTTTTTAATATTTATAACCCTCCCTGTTTCAGCAGCTGCCATTAACAACTCGGTTTGTCTGCAAAGGAAAGCAGGAATTTGTAGAATATCTGCTGATTCTGCAGCAATCCTTGCTTCTTCAGGCTGATGAATATCCGTAACTACAGGAAGCTTCAGTTCTTTTCTGATTTTTGCAAGAACAGCAAGTCCTTCTTCATCACCTATACCTGTAAAAGAAAAAAGTTTGGAACGATTGGCCTTGCGATAGGAGGCTTTAAAAACAAAAGGAATCTCAAGCTCATCTGTGATTTGTTTTATTTGTTCTGCTATTTCAAAAGGCATCTGGTCGTTTTCTATAACACAGGGCCCGGCAAGCAGAAAAAAATTTTTCTTATCCAGATGTTTTAGGTTTTTTATATTATACATGATTTGATAAGTATTTAATATTTGTAAATGTTTTTCCACCAACTTTTTAAACGAGTAAGTATCTCATTTTCTTTTTTATTTGTCTGTGGATTGTATATTTTATAATTTTTAATTTCATCAGGCAGGAAAAACTGCTCAGCAAAGTTTCCTGTGTAATCATGAGCATATTTATAATCTTTCCCATACCCTAAATCTTTCATCAATTTGGTTGGTGCATTTCGAATATGCAGAGGGACAGGCAGATCTCCTGTTTGTTTAACTATCTTCTGGGCCTCATTAATGGCTAAGTAAGCAGAATTACTTTTGGGTGATGTAGCCAGGTAAATAGCTGTTTCAGAGAGTATTATTCTGGATTCCGGCCAGCCGATCCGTTCAATGGCATCAAAACAATTATTAGCAATCAGCAGCGCATTGGGATTAGCCAGACCAATGTCTTCAGAGGCAAGTATCACCAACCGCCTGGCTATAAACTTAGGATCTTCACCTCCCTCAACCATTCGTGCTAACCAGTAAACAGCAGCATTGGGATCGCTTCCCCTTACGGATTTAATAAACGCGGAAATTATATCATAATGTTGTTCTGCATTTTTATCATAAAAAGCGATATTCTTTTGTAATATCTTAGTTACCTTCTCATTGGTGATTTCAACAATCTGATCATCTGATTCTTGTGCTGCGTTAACTAAAATTTCGAGAATATTAAAAAGCTTTCTGGCATCACCACCTGCATAGCGGAAAAGTTCTTCTTTCTCTTTGATATTAATCTTAAAGTTTTTTAAGACATGATCTCTTTCCAGCGCTTTTTTTAACAAAGCGTCAAGTTCTTCTTTTCCCAGTGACTTGAGAACGTAGACCTGACAGCGGGATAGAAGAGGAGAGATCACCTCGAAGGAAGGGTTTTCAGTAGTTGCCCCAATCAACGTGATGATGCCCTGCTCAACTGCACTTAACAATGAATCTTGCTGAGATTTACTGAAACGATGTATTTCATCAATAAACAAGATGGGATTGGGTGCATCAAAAAACTGATTTTTTTTGGCTTTTTCAATGGTTGCTCTTACATCTTTTACTCCTGAATGTACTGCACTAAGGGTAAAAAAAACTCTGTTGTGGCGGTTGGCGATAATTTTGGCAAGCGTGGTTTTACCAGTTCCCGGAGGGCCCCACAAAATAAATGAAGGAATATTCCCTGATTCAATTGATTTTCTTAGAATTGATCCCGGACCTACCAGATGATCCTGTCCCACATAATCTTCTAAGGATTTCGGACGCAAACGATCGGCAAGGGGCTGATTAACTGGCATGAATTTGTTTTAGAAGTTAAAAATTCATATTTTGGCTTAATAATTGTACCTTTTTCTTTTCAAAAGCAAAACAAATATAGTAATGAAACGTAGAAACATTTGAAATTTGTTTATCCACCAAAATAAAAAATATTTAATATGAAAAACAATTTATTCCGCAGGTTATTTTTATT
>CAZWHH010000319.1:0-3642 GCA_964633615.1 uncultured Bacteroidales bacterium
TTTTACCAGGTCGTATAACAAACAAGCCAAAACGGATTTGGTAGCCAGCCCAATCCTTTCCACAACAATAACTGCAACCTCCAGTAAGTGCAGGATAACAGATTCTCCATTTGGAAGCTTTTCATCTGAATAGTAATAAAAAGCTTCTTCGATAGCCTCTCTTATAAGTCTTGTGTCTTCTTCCTTAAGAAAAGACTCCGATAGTTTCAATAAGGTTTCATATCGCTTATAAATCTTGCGTTTTTCTCCAAAAGATATTTTAGGCTTAGGGGTCCTTAACATTTTTTAAATTTTTAATTCAAAATCATCCGCATCCAGTCCAACCGGGAACTTTTTCCGGAACCTTTCCAGGTTGTCGTAAGATAATGAAATTGTCTCGACTGCTTCATTATAAGGCTTTGTACTGCTCATAACATTTCCCTTTGGATCAATAACACAGGAATCTCCTGCATAAGTTAAATTCTTTCCATCTTCTCCTGTTCTGTTAACTCCTGCTACATACACCTGATTTTCAAGTGCACGTGCAATAAGCAATTGTTTCCATACCTGCCGTCGGCTTTCCGGCCAGTTAGCTACGTAAAACAAAAGATCATAACTCTTTGTATTTCGGCTCCAAACCGGAAAACGTAAATCATAGCATATTAAGGGACAAATTCGCCAATTTGCGATACTGAAAATTAAACGTTTGTTACCCGCAGAATAGTGTTTATTCTCTTCTCCCATTCTAAAAAGATGTCTCTTGTTATAATACTGGTAGCTTCCATCAGGATGAACCACATAAAGCCTGTTATAATATTTGTTGTCATCGTTTGCAACAATACTTCCAGTTAAAACAGCTCTTTTCCGGCCGGCAATTTCCTGCATCCATTGAAGGGTTGGCCCCTCTTCTGTTTCAGCCAGCTTTTCTGGTTCCATAGAAAAACCAGTGGTAAACATCTCTGGCAGAATAATCAGGTGCGTATCATCTACCTCAGAAAAAATAATTTTCTCAAATTTTTGAAAATTTTTTCCCTTGTTTTCCCAGTGCAGGGAGGTCTGAATTGTAGTAATATAAAGCCTTTCAAGGGGTTTCATGTCGTTTTGTAAATTTTAATTCAAATTTATAAAAAAAACAATCATTCCCATATCTAAAACTTAGAAACTGTTGGATTTTGTCTTTTTATTGTAAGTATCATTTAATATTTTATCAATAAGAGGTACATAATAGTGCCAGAAGAAAGCTTCTGACGGGTTGTTTTTTTTACTACACAACACAGAATTTATTTTTCTTATGCCTTCAATATGTAAATACCAGGTTTTTACAGGATTATCAGCAAAATCGCCTGCAAAATAAAAAAAGCTGTAATCCTCTTCCTTATGGATAATAGCGGGAAATGAAGCTTTTAATCCATTTGCTTTCAGCAGAGAATCTCCTTTTAGGGTAGTACTAATATTAAAATTAGCCGGGGTCTCATTATCGCCTTTGTTAAGTACAATATCAAACCAGTTTGGGTAAAGAATCTCAGCAGGTAAATTATATTTTTTACGAAAAGTACTATCGGTATTTATTTGGAGTGTTTTACCATATAGTTCACTATTGTCTTCCAGAATGATTACTTTCCCGTATTTGTGAACCAGGACAAGACCACCCTGATTAAAATTCCACCTTTCATTATTACGATTCATATATAATTTTACAATCCACCCTGGCACAGCATTTTGTCCGGTTTTTGCTGTATCGAGGGTATGAAAATACTTTCCAACCCATCCTTTCCACTGGATATCGAAAAGTGTTTCTGTCTTTTCGCGAACAAGGTCTGAGGTAGGTTCTCCCAGCATAACAAACTCGGTTATAATGGTCTTATTTTTTTCTTTAAGCTCTTTAAGAAATAAATAATCCGTATGGTTGAGACCCCCATAAACCTTTTGTCGGGGTTTTATTTTAGGACTTTTATTGGAATACCAATCTTTATAATACACACCATAAGTATCTGTATAATAAGCAACATCAACTGATTCAGCCAAAGGTTTTAAGTCAGTCATTGCCAAACTTTTGAAGTTAAATTCTTCTTTTTCGGAAGACAATGGATAAAAACCGAAATAATCTTCTGATGACTTATAGGGTTTTTGGTTGGGTTTTGCAAATCTTTCATGATTTAATACCCAGAATAATGATTTGTGTTCTCTTCTTTCTTTTGTGGGTACGGTTTTATCCAGGATAAAAATATCAATTTTCTTTTTTTGCTTAAAAAACCAACTAATGTAGCCAGCACCGGATAAAACAATAACAAGAACTAATAATGAAAGAATTCCTTTAAATATTTTTCTTTTCATTGAAAATAATATTTTTCGACAAATAAAATATTTTTATGAGAAGGAAACAAACTATTAATAAAAGTTACATAGAATAAGAATAATTAAATATAAACACTACAAAAACGTTCACTAACCTATCAGTTTTAAAGCCTCATCAGGCGTATTTAATGGTTCCTGGCAAGTTCTTCCCTGACAAATGTAAATTTTTGTTTTACCTAGTTTAAACTTGCCTTTAAGGATAGGTATATTTCCTTCATGATTGCCTCCAGCCAAAATTATCCCGGGATGATAGATCTTATTAAAATGTTCTTTATATTCATCAAATTTTTTACCCAGTATGGAGATTTCATTGGGCGGATTTTCCAGCCAGAGCATAAAGCTTAGCCATTGACCGTAATAAACAGGACTTCTTTGTATTAAATTAGTTACTTTAGGCGGCATCTTTTCAGCCATTTCAATGAATGAATTGGTATAAAACAATTGACCTAAAATAAATAGAATTTTTGCCATAACAGCATTTGAAGAAGGAAGCACAGAATCCATTGTTTCGTTTGAATTTGATATTCTTTTTCCGCTGTTATTGGCATAATAATTAAACAGCCCATTATTTTTATTATAGAAATTTTGAATGGTATAATTGGTTAATTTGTAGGCCCAATCAATCCATTTTTCATCAAAAGTAACCTGGTAGAGATCGATAAGTGCATCAATAAAAAAAGCATAATCATCCAGGAAACCATCTATTTTTGTTTCTCCGTTCAGATAGATCCTTTTTAGCTTATAACCCTGTTCTAGCTGATGATTAAGAATAAACTCTGCTGAAGAAAGAGCAATTCTTAAATATATTTTTTTCCCTGTAGCCCTGTATCCGTCAACAAAAGATTTAATGGCTAAAGAATTCCAGGATACGATCCCTTTGGTATCGGTCTGTGGTCTTTCCCTGCCAGCTCTTTTTTCTAATAATTTTTTCCTGCTCTGCTGAAGCATCTTTTCAACTTTTTCTTTGTCTAATTTATTATCAGCAGCAATTTCTTCTATACTTTTCCTAATTCGTAAAACATAACGGTCATCTATCGCCCCTTCTCCAGCAATACCATAATATTCTTTAAGAAGATCCCCATTATTACCAAGGACAAAATCAATTTCCTCTTCTTTCCATGTATAAAATTTTCCTTCCTCTCCCTCACTATCTGCATCAATCGAAGAAAAAAAATAGTTCTCTTCACCTCTCATCTCATTCTGTATGAAATCAAGGACTTCTGTTGCAATTTTTTTATAAAAATCATTACCCGTTAACAAGTAAAACTTACTGTATAAGCTTGCCAGCTGGGCATTATCATATAACAT
>CAZWHH010000320.1:0-3625 GCA_964633615.1 uncultured Bacteroidales bacterium
TATAGCAAACCCATACTCATAAAAACATTTGGAAAAAAATCAGGATCAATCTCCAGCACCTTTTCATAATTTTCCAGTGACTTCTGATTCTTCCCTATATGCTCAAAAATCTGACCTTTAATTATATAAGCTTCAACAAATTCATCATCTTTATCTAAAGCCTCATTCATTTTCTCCAGGGCCACTTTATAATCTCTTCGCTGATAACTTGCAAGTCCCTCCCTGAAAGATTCAACTGCTTTTCTTGAATTTGTAGTAAATTCATGCTGAGCATTCAAGGACTGACATAAAAAAAAGAGTAAGAAAAAAACAAAAACATACTTCATCGTAAAATTTTATTAGTCGGTTAGGGTATATGCATAAACTTATGTGCCTGTAAAGAAATATTCCAGTGAGGATTCTTTTTAACAAACTCCACAACAGCAGGAATAATTTTCTCATACATACTCCATTCCGGCTGTAAATAGAGTTTACACTCCTTGCTCACTAACAGGGCAACCTCTTCGGCCCAAACAAAATCCCCCTCATCAAAAATAATAACTTTCAATTCATCTGCTTTACTATAAAAAACGTTTTCCGGCGGACTTTGTTTTTTAGGAGACAAACATATCCAATCCCACTGACCTGTAATAGTTCCTGTTCCGGATGTTTCAAGAAAAGTTTTTACTCCAAGGGGTTTTAATACTTCACATAAGGGATCCAGGTTATAAAGTGAAGGCTCACCCCCGGTAACTACTATAGATTTAGCTGGAGTTGCTTCAACCTCCTTTTTAATTTCTTCAATGTCCACCAGTGGATGAATTTCCGGATTCCATGTCAATTTTGAATCACACCAATGACAGCCAATATCGCATCCTCCAATTCTTATAAAATATGCAGGTTTACCCATGTGATACCCTTCTCCCTGTATTGTATAAAATTGCTCTACCAGTGGGAGTTTCCCTCCTCTGTAATCATCAAATATCTTCCCTTTCTTATTTGTCATAAATTAAGAATTATTAACAAAACAATCTATTTAAAATTATTCAAAATAACTAAAGATTTTTTATCTTCGGGCAATAAAAATTTATAATTTAAAAAAATCTGTTTTATGGAAGACATAAAAAAGTATATCGAAGACAATAAACAACGGTTTTTAGACGAATTATTTGAAGTTATCCGAATTCCTTCAATCAGTTCTGAGAAGGAACATAAAGATGACATGAAGAAAGCTGCAGACCACCTGAAACAAAAACTTCTGGATGCAGGTGCAGAAAAAGCAGAAGTGATGCCTACAGATGGTAATCCGGTAGTTTATGCTGAAAAAATCCTCGACAGCAATAAGCCAACAGTTTTGGTTTATGGACACTATGACGTGATGCCGGTCGATCCGATTGAAAAGTGGGAATCAAAACCTTTCGAGCCGGAAATAAGAGATGGAAAAATATTTGCCAGAGGTGCAGATGATGACAAGGGGCAATCATTCATGCATATTAAAGCCTTTGAATACATGGTAAAAAGCAATAAATTAGATTGCAACGTAAAATTTATGCTGGAAGGAGAAGAGGAGATTGGTTCTCCCAGTTTAAGCAAGTTCTGTGAACAAAACAAAGACATGCTCCAGGCAGATACTATTCTGGTATCAGATACAAGTATGCTGGGTGAAAATCTGCCCTCTATTACAACTGGTCTGAGAGGATTGGCTTACATGGAAGTTGAAGTTACCGGCCCGAATAAAGATCTCCACTCAGGAATTTTCGGCGGCGCTGTAGCTAATCCCGCCAATGTCCTGGCTGAAATGATCGCTAAACTAAAAGACGAAAACAACAAAGTAACAATCCCTGGATTCTATGACGATGTGCTGGAAGCAAGTGATGAAGAGAGAAAAGAGATGGCCAAAGCCCCCTTTGATCTGGAAAAATACAAAAAATCACTTGATATTGAAGAGGTAGATGGAGAAAAAGGATTTTCAACCCCTGAAAGAACAGGTATCAGACCATCCTGTGACGTAAACGGAATGTGGAGTGGATATACAGGTGAAGGAGCTAAAACTGTTCTTCCGGCAACTGCTGGGGCAAAAATATCAATGCGGCTTGTCCCTAACCAGGACCATAAAAAAATTGCAAGACTTTTTAAAGAATATTTTGAATCAATCGCTCCCAAATCAGTAAAAGTTAATGTAAAAGAATTGCATGGCGGACAGGGATATGTTTGCCCGATTGATTTACCAGCTTACAAAGCAGCAAGCCAGGCTATGGAAGATACCTTAGGAAAAAAACCTGTACCAGTAAGAAGCGGAGGAAGCATCCCTATAATTGCAGCCTTCGACCAAATACTGGGAATCAAAGCAGTATTAGTAGGTTTTGGACTCGAGTCTGATGCAATCCACTCACCCAATGAAAATTATCCTTTAAACCAATTTTATAATGGGATAGAAACCATAGCTAAATTCTATGAAAAATTTGCTGAACTAAACAAATAAGGATCAAATGATTCCCTAAAAAAATCCGGTGAATGTTCACCGGATTTTTTTATTTATACCCCCATATTAAATAACCTTTTTGTTATTTTATTTAATATATTTCAAATTATACCCTAAAATATTAAGGGGTTATTTAAAAATACTTGTATATTTGTCAATTTAACCACTAAAATTATAGGGGTATGTCAACAATCAGATTTAAATGCATTGAAAAAGTACTGGAAAGAACCTCTGTTCCGGTAGAACTTCCTTCAGTAAAAACATCCAAATATTTTGGAGAAAATGTTTTCAATCAGCAAAAAATGCAGGAATATTTGTCCAGAGAGGCCTATGTAAATGTATTAAAAGCTATTGAGAAAGGAGTAAAGATAGACAGGAAATATGCAGATCAGGTGGCTTCGGGAATGAAAGCATGGGCCATTGACCGTGGAGCTACTCACTATACACATTGGTTTCATCCCCTAAATGGCACTACAGCAGAAAAACATAATGCTTTTTTTGAACCCTCCGACAATGGAGGAATTGTTGAAAATTTCCAGGGAGAAATGCTTGTTCAGCAGGAATCAGATGCTTCCAGTTTCCCAAGCGGGGGATTAAGAAATACATTTGAAGCCAGGGGTTATACAGCATGGGATCCCTCCTCTCCTGCCTTTGTGTATGAAAGAACACTCTGTATTCCCACAATTTTTGTTTCGTATACAGGCGAAGCCCTGGATTATAAAACACCCATGTTAAAATCACTCCACCGCATCGATCATGCAGCAAAAGAGGTATGTCAATATTTTGACAAGAATGTAGAAAAAGTAAATGTCATGCTGGGCTGGGAACAGGAATATTTCCTGATCGATGATGCCTTTTACAATGCCAGACCAGACCTCTATCTGACAGGAAGAACCCTCATTGGGCACGCTTCTGCCAAAGATCAACAGCTTAATGATCACTATTTTGGTTCAATCACGGAACGCGTTAAAAACTTTATGCGAGAGTTTGAAAAAGAAGCTTACATACTGGGAGTTCCAATAAAAACAAGACATAATGAAGTGGCCCCCAACCAGTTCGAATGTGCTCCGCGTTATGAAGAAGCAAACCTCGCTGTAGATCATAACCAACTTTTAATGATCTTAATGGAAAAAATTGCAAAAAAACACAAATTCAGGGTTCTCT
>CAZWHH010000321.1:0-3624 GCA_964633615.1 uncultured Bacteroidales bacterium
AAAAATTGCTGCTCAAAAGCAAAAAGACTCAAAACTGAGGGATATGAATTTTAAATCCAAGGCAGAGAGAGATAAATATTTAAGTCGTTTGGCGAAAGAATACCCGGAAGGGGTTACAGTAGAAAATTATGACCTTGGTAAACGAAAAGTTAGAAGAGTCATTGTGAATTATGATGGAGTAGCAACAGAATACAGAAGGGTGAAGCATGACTGGGGCGGTTTATTCTTCTTCAGAAACGGCCAAAGCATTTCTAAAGCTGTATTTAATTCAGAAACAAAAGAAAAATAGGTTCAAGGATTTAGTAATTTTTATACATTTGGAGATATAAATCATAAAAACAATAAAGTATGAAAAATCTAAAGTCATTAACTGCTTATGTATTAATCGGTTTTATTCTTATTATTACCATTGTTTCATTGCTGGGTGTTTGGGACGTAATATCCCTGGATGATGTTCTTAAAAAGATTATATCTTCCCTATTGATTATATTTGTTGCTGCAGCAGTAGCTCTTTTTGTTTTTTCTGTGATGATAAATAATGATAATAAGAATACTCCAAAAGGAAAAGAATCTTAATTCTACTTTCCCAGGTTTGATAAAAGGACATGACAAAATTATAATTTGTTAAAAAATATTAATATTTTGATTTTTTACAGGATAATTCACTGGTTTCAGTTTAAAGCCGGTGGATTTTTTTTATGATAATGAAACCCTCATCTGCAACATACAGACAAAAGGCAATGAATAAAACATGAGGGTTACATGGGATGCAGTATCAAAAAATGGAGACTTCTATAAGAATGAGTCTCAGAATATAAAACCAATATTCAAATTTTCTACAAATGAATTCTCAGCTTAAAATAAACTAATGTGGTAACATGTGTTGATCTTTTCAATGGCGGAAAATTATTTTGTGGAGAAAGCGATGCGTTCAATTATATAAATCAATTTGTCAAACAAAATACAAATTTTAATTTTATCCCGTTAATGATAAATAAGACATTTGATTATTAAAAACAGGAAATAGAAGAAAATGTTGATTGTTATAACTTAAAAGTATTTCATGTTAAAAAAGTTCACCTTAATTTTAATATTATTTGGAATTCCATTCTTTCTTTTTAGTCAGCAAGATATAATAAGCGGGAGAGTGGTTGATATCGGTGGAGAAGCAATTCCGAATGTGAATATTCGCATAAAAGGTTCAGAGCATGGAACAGTTACAAATACATCCGGCAGGTTTTCTATAGCCTATGATTTTCAAAAAACAGATTCTTTAATATTTTCTCATTTGGGATTAAAATCAGTTATTTTACCAGTTCAAAAACTGATTCGTTCGGGGGATATAGAAATAAGGATGGAACAGAGATCACAAGAATTGGAAGTTGTTGAAATACGGGGGAGAAAATCGGAAGACCGGAGTCTGATAAAAATAGATAAGAAAGAGTTTGAATATTTGCCCACCACATCCGGATCTGTTGAATCCATTATCAAAAAGATGCCTGGTGTGGCAGCACGTAATGAACTGAGTTCACAATATTCTGTTCGTGGAGGCAATTATGATGAAAACCTGGTTTATGTAAATGGAGTGGAAATTTACCGGCCATTGATAGTAAGGAGCGGGCGACAGGAAGGATTAAGCTTTTTGAATTCCGATATGGTTTCTACAATTAATTTTTCTGCCGGAGGATTTGAATCGAGATACGGCGATAAAATGTCTTCTGTACTTGACATAAAGTATAAACGCCCGAAAGAATTTAACGGAGATTTTGATATAAGTTTTTTAGGAACCTCTGCGCACCTTGAAGATCAGGTAGGGGGTGGTAAATTTTCATACAATACAGGTTTTCGTTATAAAACCACTCAGTATTTATTGAATTCGCTGGATCAGGAGGGGGATTATAAGCCTGATTTTTATGACTGGCAGGCTTTTTTGAACTACAGAGCTACAGATAAGCTGGAATTTGAATTTCTTGGCAATTATAGTCTGAATCAATACAAATTTATACCCAAAAAACGGGAAACATCCTTTGGAACCATAAAAGATGCCCTTAATATTAATATCTATTATGAAGGGCAGGAGGTAGACCAGTTTGAAAATTACCTGGGGGCTTTTACCACAAAATTTTATCCCAATAACAATTTGATTATGAAATTCATTGCTTCTTCTTTTGTGACCAATGAATCAGAAACTTATGATATTCTGGGAGAATATTATTTAAATGAACTGGATAAAGCATTTAATTCAGAAACTTATGGAGACAGTATCTTAAATATCGGCGTAGGAGGTTTTCTTGAACATGCCAGGAATTATATGACAGCTAACGTTCATACTGTTTCCCATACAGGAATGTGGAATAAGGGATCACATAATTTGAGATGGGGTATTAAATATAAGCATGAAATTATTGAAGACAAGACAAATGAATGGAAGATGGTTGACTCTGCCGGTTATTCAATACCCTATTCAGATTCTGTTGTGAATTTATATCACAGCCTCAATGCTGATAACTTTATTTCTACAAACCGGTTCAGTGGATTTATTCAAAATACTTACCATTTACCAGGAAACAGAGCCGATTGGTATTTTAACGGGGGCTTGCGTTTTTCCTACTGGACTTTCAATGATGAATTTCTTATAAGCCCGCGGGTTTCTATATCCTATGAACCGAGAATGGATCGCCGGTTTAATCACTATTTTTCAGCCGGTTATTATTACCAGCCGCCTTTTTATAAGGAGATGAAGAGACCAGATGGAACATTGAATAAAGACATCAGGGCGCAGAAGTCGATTCACTTTGTTCTGGGGACTGAGTATAATTTTAATGCATGGGGACGACCTTTTAGCTATACAGCCGATATTTACTATAAAAAAATGGAAGATCTGATCCCATACAAGGTCAATAATGTGAAAGTTCGTTATGCCGGGGAAAATTTGGCAAAAGGCTATGCAACGGGAATCGATATGAAAGTGAATGGTGAATTTGTAAATGGTGTGGAGTCATGGGCAAGTTTATCCATTATGAAAACAGAAGAAGATATTAAAGGAGATTATTATTTTAATAAGGAGGGAGAGAGGATAGAACCAGGATATTATCCAAGACCTACAGATCAATTGATTAATTTCAGCCTGTTTTTTCAGGATTATATACCGGGTTTCCCTACTTATAAAATGCAACTTAGCTTGCATTACGGAAGCAGACTGCCATTTTCTCCCCCAAATTCGGAACGGTATGATCTGGTATTTGATATGCCATCCTACAGAAGAGTAGATATAGGATTTTCAAAATTAATTATTGGAGAAAACAGCACAAACAATGGATTATTGAGCCATTTAAAAACATGGTGGATCGGACTGGAAGTGTTTAATTTACTGGATGTGAACAATACCATTTCTTATCAATGGATCCAGACCGTGAGCAACCAGTCAGGAATATCCGGAGAATATGCCGTTCCTAACTATTTAACTTCAAGAAGAATTAATTTAAAAATGATTGTGAAATTTTAATTAATTCTATTCATATAAGATATTCACATAAATAATAAGGTTCTAATGAAAAAACGTCTGTCAGCCGCCGATCTTCAGCAAATAGATAAAATGGGATTAAGCCGTGAAGATATTGAAAA
>CAZWHH010000322.1:0-3605 GCA_964633615.1 uncultured Bacteroidales bacterium
CATCATCCGGCAATCCTGTCTGATAACTCACATTATGGACAATCTTTTTATTTTGTCTGTTAATAATAATCACTCCGCGGACAAATGTAGAGAGTGCAAAAGTTGAATCTGTGAGATTTATTGCTCCTGAAATAATACTTTCCTCCAGAAAGTTATCCACCTGAAGCCGGTAATGATAAAATTTCATTCCATCAAATAAATAGAGTTTATTATCGTCAGTTGCAAGCAGAATTCTATTTTTATTATAAGGAATATTAAACAGAATCTCATTATTTTCCACGTAAAATCCACTCACAATCGGAAATAACGTATCTGCCTGAAGACGGTGCAAGCCTTTATTCCAAACATTAATAAAAACATGCTCATTATTATGTATAATTCCTGTAAAAGGGAATGATTCTTCTGCGTACCATCTTTTTTGATGATTCATCGTTTCGGGGTCAAAGCGTGCAAAATATTTCTCACTCATAAAATAGATTACCGAATCGACATCCTCTATGTGCATAAATTCCCCGGGAGTTAATGTGTCTTTCGCTAATGAAATATACCGGTAAAAACCCTTTTCATCCTTCTTCAAATATCCATAATCCTGGTTGCAACCAACAAAAACCCTTTGTGTATTTAACTCCTTATATAACTCGTAAGGCATAGAAGGAGTTTTTATAAGACTCCACTTCTCGCCGTCATAACGCATAATGCCTTTTCTATTGGCAAATAACATGTTATTATATTTGTCCTGTGTTATAGACCAGGTAGTATATTTCTGACTTTCAGAAGATTCAAAATTAGTCAGGAAAAGACTCCCTTCCTGTGCACTTAATCGAAAAAAAAATAAAAAAAATATCAGGGAGATAAATAAATTCAAATATTTCATGATCAAAGGCTTAATGTAAACAAATATATCACAAGATAAAAAATAAAAACCAAAAGCAAAAGCAAATAAAATATGCTGAATTTTTCCGAAAAAAGAGAAAATCAGAGCAATTAAAAACCCTTCAATGAAAGCTCGTAAAAATTCTTTTTGTAATTTTGTTTCAAAATCAATAATAAATGCAAAAACAAATAACCGAAGAACAAAAACAAATGGCTCGTTTTGCAAAGGCTATGGGTCATCCTGTAAGAATATATATTATAGAATTACTTGCCAAACAGGCATGTTGCTATTCCGGTGATTTATCAGAAATACTACCCATCGCCAAATCAACTCTTTCACAACACCTCAAAGAATTGAAAGAAGCGGGACTGATTCAGGGCACTATTGAACGACCGAAGATCAAATATTGCCTGAACCAGGAAAACTGGAAAAAAGTTCAAACTTTATATAAAAGATTTTTGGATCTGTAAATTTTTGAATAAAGTAACAAAATATAAATTATATTGGCACTTTTACAATTTGAACTTCGTTTGCAATATAAAAATTAAAAAGATGAAAAAAATTACCCGTCTCCCATATGTTCTATTTGTAGGATTATTTGTAATTTGCCTCATAAATAACCAAAGCTGGGCTAATACAAAAGGGAAACCAAAACTTGTGTTTAAGGCACAAAATAATCAAATTCAGCTGGATACCATGTACCTAAACGATATGGAGGATGAGGTGGAATTAGAAATAGAATTTGAAAACAAAGGGACCCAACCCCTTATTGTGAAAAAAGTGACAGGATGCTGTGGCACACAAATTACAGACTGGACAAAAAAACCCTTATCCCAGGGGGAAAAAGGTACCATTAAAATTCATTTTCGGGTTCCCCTGCGTCCACATAAAATTAGCCGTACCGTCAAAGCAATATCAAATGACCCTGAGGGAGTCAAAACGCTCAAAATAGAAGGTATATTAACCGAGCGGGATGATGGATCAATCCAGCTTAAATAATCTTTATCCAAATGAAGTCAAAAAACAAACAAAATACTGAATGGCACTGGCTTACCGGCGGGATAATTGGTTCTCTCTGGCCATGGCTGCCTGTGTTGTTTCCCGGAATTTAGGATGCAAAAGTTATCGTTCCGGTTGCCGCGCTGATATTTGTTGCCATCATCTATGTTGCCAACAAAAAGGCAGATGACTTTAAAAAAAAAAATATTTTAAAATAACATTAATATACTCATGACTACATACTACATTTTATTTTACAAAACGGTGGAGAATTATATTGAAAAACGAGCTCCCTTCCGTGATGAACATTTACAACTTGTTCAAAACGCTCATAAAAGGGGTGAAATTGTAATGGCATGTGCATTGGATGACCCTCCTGATGGTGCAGTACTTATTTTCAAAGGAGATAATCCCGGAGCTGCCAGAAAATTTGCCCAAAATGACCCTTATGTAAAAAACGGATTGATCAGGGAATGGTACATAAGACCATGGAATGTAGTTGCAGGAGATGAATAAATGGCATCTCCCTGCTCTATTAAAATTTGACCCAATAGAGCGTCCATAAATTGAGTCTGTCCACCCGAAGCCTGAATGAAAGGCTAATTTGGCATGACAAAAAAAGTAAATCAATCAGTAAATATCGGTCAGGAGCACTTTTCTAAATTTTTCAATGAAGATGGCGACTGGAGAAAGGATAAAATGCCAAAAAGATTAAACCAAAAACAAAAGAATTAAAAATATCAAACTATGAGACAAAACACATTAAACATTAGCTTAATTTATGGTTCGGTACGTACCGAACGACAAGGCATAAAAGTCGCTAAATATCTGGAGAAGAAACTTCTCGAGAGAAATATTAATGTACACCTGATAGATCCGTTGGAATACAAACTTTCATTACTCGATAAGATGTATAAGGAGTTTAAACCAGGGACTGCTCCGGAAAATATGGAAAAACTTGCTAATATTTTCAAAAAGTCGGATGGTTTTTTAGTTGTAACCGGAGAATATAACCACAGTATTCCACCGGCTTTAAAAAATCTTTTAGATCATTTTCAGAGTGAATACCTTTTTAAACCTTCGGCAATAGCCTCTTATTCAGCCGGTATGTTTGGAGGTATGCGGGCTGCTGTCCACGTGAGAGTCATCTTGGGCGAACTGGGTATGCCGTCAATTTCATCCATACAACCTTTTCCGGGTATAGGAGACTTATTTGATGAAAACATGAATCCTCAAAATGAGCACATTGATCCATCAACTTCCAGGTTTTTGGATGAATTTATCTGGTATGCAGAGGCTTTAAAGAGTAAAAGAGAAACTGGAACCCCGTTCTGACAATAACTGTAATAATTTGTAGATTATTCAGGCTAAAAGAAAAAACAAAAAGATTACATAAAAAACAGATCGTCTTCCGGTGGCCCCTTTCGTTTTTCTTCGATCTCTATATCTGCTCCATCGGGAGTCTGGTTAAAAGCATTTTTTCTTAATTGCAAATATGTTCTATAAACAGTCTCTTGTCCATTTTCCTCTACAATGAAAAAAGGCGTGATATCCATATTGTGTTTTTGGGCAAGATTGAAACCTTCCGACTCATCATTCCGGACATCAGCATAAGCAATGTGATCTATCTTATCCATTTCATTGTGTGCCTTAAGACGTTCGTTCACCTCACGACATTTTTTGCATTCGCTGCCGTCTTCGAGTATCTTTTTTACCATTGTGATTTTCATAA
>CAZWHH010000323.1:0-3604 GCA_964633615.1 uncultured Bacteroidales bacterium
CCAATGATCCAGCCCCAGCCCATTCCTATGCCCATTCCGTGTCCAAAGCCTTGTAATAGCATAAACGATAATTTTAGGTGTTAAAAATTCAACTTAAAGCATATTTATAACTCATCCAGTGTTTTTCGGTCTTTATGTTGCGATTTTTTAAACTGTGTTGGTGAAAATCCTGTCACCTGCTTAAACTGATTCGAAAGATGAGAGATACTGCTATAGTTTAGCATGTTTGAAATCTCACTAAGATTTTGTTCGCCATAAATAAGCAATTCTTTAACATATTCTATTCGTTGGAGAATAATATATTTCTCCAGTGTGATTCCTTCTTTTTCTGAAAACATCTTGCTTAGATAATGATAATCTCTGCCCATCTTATCCGCTATATAATAAGAGTAATTGTACGGATTGTCATAATTCTCAGGATTTCTCACCAGATCAATAACTATAGACTTAATTCTCTCCACGTTTTTTACCTGCTGGTCTTCAATTAATTCGAAACCAATTTCTTCAAGCCCATGTTTCAACGAAGACATATCAATCTTATGCTTTGGTTCGGAAATAACTACCTCTCCCAGCCTAACTTCAATATACGGTATTTTGAGTTTGTTTAAAATATCCTTAACAGCCATGATGCATCGCGGACAAACCATGTTTTTTATATGCAGCTTATAATCTTCTTTCACAAGAAATAGTATTTAGTTAAGATTTTTCTTTTCTTTTATTCTCTTCTCTATAAGCATCATATATTCCATTTTCTTCGGCTTTTTTATATTTTTCCGGGTCAGCATCCACATCAAACTTCGCTCCTTTATCGGATAAAAGTTTAAGTCCAAACACACCCATCACCAAAGCAACAAGAACAATAACAATCACCAGTATTTTCAGAAAGAAAGACATGTTATAACTTATTGATTACGGTTTCCAGTTGTCCCTTAATACGTTCAGCAACTTTCTGCACGTCTTTGTTCTCCACGGCAGCCATAGAGGCTTTTGGGTCAATTGCAGCAACTTCTATCTTTCCGTCTTCTGTTTCCTGAACAACCACATTACATGGCAGCATAAGACCAATGTGTGGATCAGCGGTCAGCGCTTCAAGCGCATTTGGGGGACTGCAGGCTCCCAGTATTCTGTAATTCCTAAAATCCACATCAAGCTTTTTCTTAAATGTCGCTGTTACATCCACTTCGGTTAAAACACCAAATCCTTCTTCTTTCAATGCATTCGTTACTTTTTCTATCACTTCATTGAAATCTCCATCTAATACTTTATTTGTAAAATAATTCATAGCCTGTTTTATTTTATTTGTTTTAAAGTATAACAAACAACGAGGGATAAATGTTTAAAGGACACAAATTCAAAATTAGACAACTATATAGTAATTTTCAACTGATATATATCACATGGTGAAGCCGGATTTTACCCATTTACTGAAACTAATCTGCCATTCAATACGACAAATTCCAGTCCCATCTCTTGTGCTTCTTTCAGTGCCTCTTTCTCTGTATGCACTATAGGCCTGCCTTTGGCATTAAACGAAGTATTTATCAGGGCTTTTATTCCTTCTTTTCCATCGAGATAGGTTAATAAATCAAACATAAATGGATTTTGTGTTCTTTCTTCTATGACCTGTATCCTGGAAGTCCCGTCCACATGGACAACCCCTTCAATTTCTTTTTGCCTCTCAGGTTTGATACGGAAATCTGTCAACATATACCGGGCAAGCGAATAATTGCTCTTCTCACCAGTAAAGTATTCAAGATTTTTTTCAAGGAGCACAGGGGCAAGGGGTCTATACCATTCTCTCCCTTTCAGTTCTTCACTCACATATCTGGCAAGTTCTTCTGAATCAGCTCTCGCAATAATGCTTCTGTTGCCCAAAGCTCTTGGTCCGGTTTCTCCATAACCATTACAAACACCAACTGCCTTGCCCTCAATAATCTTTTTTGCTGCTTCCCGCGTAGTACTCTTAACTATTCTGGTCTGATCAGTATTTAATCCCCAATTATTTAGATAAGCAGAGTGTTGAGAAATCCTTTTATGTTTTGTCCATTCCAACAAGGCTCCTGCCCCTATAGACAGTCCCGAGTCATTTGTACAGGGTGGAATAAAAACCTCTTTAAAAATCTGTTGCTCCACCAACGCGGCATTGCATTTAATATTTAATGCAGAACCTCCTGTATAATATAAATAATTGGCCTGCACATCATTGTTCAACCGGCGGATATATTCAATAAAATCGCGCTGGAAAATGTATTGAACAGTAGCTGCTATATCCTGAATAAAAGAACTTTTTTGGTTGAAATGCCTTAACTGTATTCCCCAGTCGCGGAGCAACTTATTGAAAAACAATTTTTTATTTCCCCAGATATCCTGAAAATATTGATTATCCTTTAGCCATTTTTCAATATCCTCTTTATAATTCCCATAAGAAGAAAACCCCATTAATTTTCCGGGCAAACTATTCTGGTCTTGCGGGCCCGCTCCAATAATGGAAAAAGTTAACGCGTTGGAGTTGAAAAAAGACGCCAGATAATCCAGATCCCAATGATGCTCAATCTGTTGAAGCATTCCCCTGTCATAAAACCATGCAGAAAAATTTGACTGACTTGCACCCCCGTCAAAATGAATTAGCAAACTATTGTTTTTAAACATACCAAAAAAAGGTATGCTGCTATAAATATGCGCCAATTCGTGGGGGCATGAATACGCATTCACTTTCTTTCCAAACCAGTATCCCATCCCCTCAACAAGGTCGTTGCTAAGGTCATCATTCAACCGGCTTTCAAATCTTATATTGCCCCTCTCATTTAAAAAAGCAGAACCCACCACCCCATCCACAAAAATCAGGTCTAAATCATCTTTCCCCGCAAGATTCTCTTTTCTCAGAATATCTTCCAAATAACGGGGCAGCTGATTGTCATATTTATTGCGGGTGTATCGCTCCAGTTGTAAATATTTTTTAATCTCTCCCTGTTGGAATAAACAAATATTGTGATCGTGGATCATCGTTGGATAATCCTTATTATCAACATCCTGAATGCCGTATATAGATAGAGTTAAATGATTTTTTTTCATACTTCCAAAGAATCAATTAAATATTTAAATCAGTTCTCATTTGCCAGATTTTTCGTATTTTTAAATCCCGTTTAAAAAAATGAATATTAATAATTACCAATGATTAAAACTAAAAAAAAAAAATACCGTATTAAGGTAATATAATTATAATTTTTAACCATAGTTGTTGCATGGGTCTAACTGATAAGGAAGTCCTTTATTTTGTCACCACCATAAAAAACCATTCGGAATACAATTTTACCGAGTATTCTGAAAAATCTCTTAAAAGACGAATTCAAAAAGTCTTAGATGATAATAAAATGGATATTTCCACGATCCTTAATAAATTAAAAAATGACCGGAACTTCCTTGAAAAAATAGTAAAAGACATTACCGTGAATACCACGGAACTTTTCAGAGACCCCCAGGTATGGCAAGATTTACGTTTTCGGATCCTTCCGAAATTTAAAAACAATAAGAACATCAATATTTGGCACGCGGGTTGTTCTACAGGACAAGAAGTTTATTCAATGCTCATATTATTAAATGAACT
>CAZWHH010000324.1:0-3597 GCA_964633615.1 uncultured Bacteroidales bacterium
CTTTGTTCATGGGAGTAAATAGCGGACTCCTGTTTGCCAAAATTTTTCATTCTTTAGGTTTTAAATCATTAGATGAGAGTCATTTTGCTTTAGCCGGAATGGGAGGACTCATCGCCGGAGTATTACATGCTCCTTTAACCGGTATGTTCCTTATTGCAGAGATTACGGGAGGATATGCTTTGTTTTTCCCACTTATGATCACTGCTACGCTCTCTTATGCAATTATTAAAGTTTTTGAGAAATACTCAGTTTATACATACCAGTTAGGCAGGAGAGGAGAGTTGTTTACACATGATAAGGATAAAGTGGTGCTTTCCATATTAAAAGTAAGAAGTTTAATTGAAACGAATTTTAAAACCATTGATGAAGATGCTTACCTGGGAGACCTGGTTAATGTGATTGCAAAATCTCAACGGAACATTGTCCCCGTGGTTGATAATGAGCAAAATTTAAAGGGGATCGTTTTTATTAACGACATCAGGCATATTATGTTTAATCGCGATCAATACGACAGGGTCACTGTAAAGGAACTCATGTATATGCCAAGTCCGGTTGTTTCTCCTGATGAATCGATGGAAGAGGTGGCACAGAAGTTTCAAACCACCAAACATTACAATTTGCCCGTAGTGGATAATGGAAAATATTTAGGCTTTGTATCCCGGGCAAATGTTTTTTCATCTTATCGACGACTGTTAAGAGCTTTCTCTGAAGATTGATAATTTTTAAGGTATGTTCGTTCCATTAGGGCAATAATTGAATAGGATAAATCTTTTATCTAATGGATGCAATATCGCTTTCCTATAGTTTATATATATTGGGGTAGGGATTAGATATTTGATGTTTGATAAGTATCGGAAGCCGGAGATTTGACAAGCAGATTTAGCTTCCTTAGCCTCAGCCTCAGCCTTAGTCTACGCCTTTTATTCTAATTCATTTTTATAGATTACATAATTTTCATTATCGAAGCAAACAAAGAAGACTTTATTGATTGTGGTATTTTTTTCCAGAAATTCTGATACTGTGTTAATCGCAATTTTTGCTGCACTGTTTTTAGGGAAGCCATATACTCCTGTACTGATGTTAGGAAAGGCAATAGTTTCAATACCGTGTTTAACCGCTATTTCCAGGCTGTTTTTATAACAGTTGGCTAACAAACGGGTTTCTTTATTATTTCCCCCATGCCATACAGGTCCTACGGTATGTATGACATATTTTGCAGGCAGATGATATGCTTTGGTGATTTTAGCTTCACCTGTATTACATCCTTTAAGGGTTTTACATTCTTCCAGTAACTCAGGACCGGCAGCCCGGTGAATTGCACCATCAACTCCCCCGCCTCCTAAAAGACTTTTGTTTGCAGCATTCACAATACCATCAACTTTTAAAGTGGTAATATCTCCCTGAATTAATTCAATTTTATCCATAAGAAAGAGTTTTAATATAAACTGACAGCAAAATACTATATCATTAAAGTAAAAACATAATCACTCCTTATCTGATTTCAGCTCCAAGTTTTTCTTTAAAGGTTTTAATTAACTTGTCCATAATTTTATCTATCTGCTTATCTTTTAGCGTTTGACTTTTATCCTGCAATAAAAAACTAACCGCGTAGGATTTTTTTCCTTTCTCAATTTTGTCGCCCTGGTAAACATCGAAAAGTGAGATATCTTTCAGAAATTTTTTCTCTGCCTGATAAGCCAAATCATATATTTCTTTAAACCTGGTATTTTCATCAATTAATAATGCAAGATCTCTTCTTACCTCCGGAAATTTTGAAACCGGTTCGTATTGTACTGTGTTATTTGCTGATAGTTGAACCAATGTTTCCCAGTATAATTCGGCAAAATAAACGTCATTCTCTATATCGAACTTTTTAAGTAATTCCGGACTCAAAATTCCCATTTCACCTAGAATATGTTTCTTTAGTTTTAGTGTGATTCCCTGGGAAAATATTTCATTTTCGAATTCATCTGTTTTAATCTTTTGGCGGTTAAATCCGAGTTTATCCAAAATATTCTCCACATAAGCTTTCAGGTGATAAAAACTTACTTCTTCCTGCTGTTGCGTCCAGCTTTCAGGGAATTCTTTCCCGGTCATAAATAAAGCCAGATGGGTCTGTTCATTAAAGGGTTTAAGCACATCCGGATCTCTTTCCTTTGGATTATCTTTGTTTTTGGAATAACAATTCCCCAGCTCATAAAGTTTCAGATCGGCTCTTTGATGATTGGTATTGTATGAAATTGCTTCCAATCCCCCAAAGAGAAGAGACTGACGCATACTATTCAAATCGCTGCTGAGTGGGTTATGTAAATATACCAGTTTTTTCTCAGGGAATGTTTCAAGTTTATCATAGTAACTTGATTTGGTAAGAGAATTAGACATTATCTCACGGAAGCCATTATCTGACAATAAGTTAGAAATCGTTTCCTTGTATTTTTCTTTATTGATATCTTCTGAGTGAACAATACTTGAAACCAACCTATTGTCGATCTGTATGTTGTTATACCCATAAATTCTGAGTATCTCTTCTATAACATCAATTTCACGGGTTACATCAGCCCTGTAGGTAGGTATTTTTACTTTAACTCCTTCTGTCGATCTTTCAATAACCTGAATGTCCAGCGATTCAAGTATATCTGTGATTTTTTGTTTGTCAATTGCATTTCCGGTAATCTTATGGATATAGCTGTAAGAAAGCTCTACTTCTTTCGGGTGGACAGGAATAGGATATTTATCAATAATTTCGGAGGAGATGCTGCCTCCCGCAATTTCTTTAACCAACAGGGCAGCTCTTTTAAGGGCATAAACTGTATTGTTTGGGTCGGCTCCCCGCTCAAACCGATAGGAAGCATCGGTATTCAGTCCATGCCTTTTGGCTGTTTTCCTGACAGCTATCGGATTGAAATAAGCGCTTTCAATAAATAAATTCCGGGTATTTTCAGTTACGCCTGATTCTGTTCCTCCCAATATACCCGCGATACACATAGGTTCCTCCGCGTTGCAGATCATCAGATCTTCTGAGGAGAGTCTTACTTCTTCTCCATCAAGTGTTGTGAAAGGATGCCCTTCTCTCAGGTTTTTAATGATTACCTGGTTGCCTTTGATCTGATCGGCATCGAAAAAATGCAATGGATGGCCGGTTTCATGCAAAACAAAATTGGAGATGTCTACCAGGTTGTTAATGGGATTGAGACCGATGGCCTTCAGTCTGTCCTGGAGCCATTGCGGAGAAGGAGCAGTTTTAACTCCGGTAAGTGTCACCCCGGAATACCTGGGACAATCGTTGGTGTTTTCAATTTTAATATCCACTTTAAGATCGTGATGATCCACTTCAAATGATTTTACTGAAGGCTTTTTTAACTCAACATCATTTTTTTGCTTAAGCACTGCTACAAGGTCTCTGGCTGTACCTATGTGGGATGCTCCATCAATTCGGTTGGGTGTCAGATCAATTTCAAGTACTTTGTCCTTTTCAATATGAAAATAATCCTTTAACTCTTTCCCAACCGGGGCATCCTTATCCAAAACCATGATTCCTTCATGTGAATCACCCATACCAATTTCATCTTCAGCACAGATCATTCCCTCGGATACCTC
>CAZWHH010000325.1:0-3594 GCA_964633615.1 uncultured Bacteroidales bacterium
TATTCAGGTTAAAATACCCGGTCAGAATGTAGCTTTCTTTTCCAAAGGCTCCGGTCTCTACACATCCGCTGGCCCCACCATTTCTTGCATCTTCTATTTCTTTTCCCTGACGGAGTAATTCCTGGACAATGGCATCGGTATTAAAATAAGAAGGTTGCCCGAAACCAGTTTGTGTAATCCGGGCCGCTCTTCTTAAGAGTTTATCCGGGTTTTTCTTACTGATCTGGACCATTGAACTGGGTTGCAGGATGCGCATCTCTTCAACCACATCCATCAGAAGATAAGTCATCTCATTACTGGCATCAGCTCCCTTTTCATCCACTCCTCCCAGGTTGATTAATGCAAAATCTGTGTAAGTATTGCTTTCCTGCGCGGTAATACCTACTTTGGGAGGAGAGGGGTGGTTGTTGAATTTGATCCAGAATGATTCCAGCAATTCCTTGGCTTCTTCTCTTTCTAAACCATGATGCTCTTTTTCATGCTTATAGAAAGGGTATAAATGCTGATCCAGTCTTCCGGGATTAAAAGAATCCCAGGGATTTAATTCGGTAATTACTCCAAGGTGAATGAACCAATAATGCTGTAAAGCTTCATGTAGTGTTTTCGGTGCATGAGCCGGGATGCGACTGCAGATCTGTGCCATTTTCTTCAGTTCTTCTTTTCTTGTGTGATCAGAAGCTTTTTCAGCAAGTTTTTCGAGTTCCACTTTATGGCGGGTTGCATAATCAATAAGAGCCTGGGCCACAATCTTCATAGCGGTCAGTTCTTCCTTTTTCCCCTGTGCTTCCGGATCATTTAATAAATCTATCTTTTCCTTTGATTCTTCTATCTCACGGATTAAATCCAACATTCCTTTTTGAAATATTTTTTTCCCTGCCACTGTATGTCCCGGTGCACGTTGTTCCTGGAATTCGGTAAAAACACCTGCTTCATAAGCATTTATCCAGGAGGCTTCTACTGTACTGAAAACACGCTCTCTCTGGGTATTCCCTTTCCAGTAAGGAATAATTATCTCTTCGTATGCTTTGCGGGTTTCATCGTCTACTTTAAAAGATACTTTTTCCCTGGAATCCAGTATTTTTAAATCTTTAACACTATGCAGACAAATTTCAGGATAGGTTGGAGTTGCTTTAGGCGCCGGACCTCTCTCTCCTACAATAAGCTCACCTTCATTGATGCAAATATGCTTATGTTTGAGAATATATTCAAAAGCCAGGGCCCGTTCTACCGGAGTGGAAACTTTTCCGGGTAACTCATTCCGGTAAAATGCTGTAATCAATAAGGCTCTTTCGGCTGAAATACGATTGACTGCATTCAAACTTTGATCTCGTAATTTTTGTATTCTTGAATTCATGTGTTGTTTATATTTTGTAAGGGTAGTATAGATATTTCTTTATTAACCCCCAATTTTAACTGTAAAACCTATGGACTCAAATTCTTTTTGAATGTTTTCCTCATTCAGACCTATGGCTTCGACCTTTTCCATCTTGTTTTCTTTCCGGAAACGTTGATATTTACTTTTAGAAATATTGTGATAGGGTAAAATATCAATTCTATGGGTATTTTTTAGTTTGTTCAAATATTGAGTCACCTGGGCGATGTTTGATTCTGTGTTTGTAATTCCTGGAATGACCGGAAAACGCAAAATGATATCCTGCTGAGTCTGATCGAGAAACTCCAGGTTCTCAAGAATGAGCTTGTTGGAAACACTTGTATATTTTTTATGGGTAAGCTCATCAATAATCTTCAGGTCGAAAAGCCAAAGATTGATGTAAGGAATTACACTGAGCATATCATCCTGCGAAGCATATCCACAGGTATCCAAAGCAGTGTGAATATGATTCATTTGAGCTTTCATTGCCAGATCATAAAGAAAATCTGGCTGCATGAGGGGTTCTCCGCCGGAAAAAGTGACTCCACCCTCTGATTCTTCGAAAAAAAGAGTATCCTGCTCAATGGTTTTTAATAATTCAGAACTCTTAATTTGATAACCAATGGTTTCTTCTTTACTGAATGTTTTCCCATTGAGCTTGTTTTTCTTTGTGTAATTTTCTTTTGTTTTTTTTTGACTTTCGGGGTTATGGCACCACCAGCATGAGAGGGGACAACCTTTAAAAAAGATAGTTTGTCGGATTCCCGGACCGTCATGTACCGCATAATGCTTAATATCAAAAATAATTCCTTCCATGTAAAGGATAGTTAGGTTAATTGCCTTTGAGTTGGTTTTCAATATCCAGCTTTAACGGATTTATCTTTTCTCCCCAATAAACCGTTGTATGTGGGAATGGAATCTCAATGTTATTTTTATCAAAGGCTTTTTTTAATCTTCTTCGATATTCCCGGCCCACAGCCCATTGCTGAATGGGCTTGGTTTTGATACGTGCTTTTATTATCACAGCGCTGTCTGCAAATTTATCTACTCCAAAAATTTCGAGAGGATTGATTATTAGTTCATTAAATTTCGGATCATTGGCCAGTTCTTCACCTACTTGTTTCATTATATCTGTTACCTGGTCAGTATCTTCTTTATAGGCTACTCCAATGTCAAAGACAACGGCAGACCATTCTTTCGTCATGTTGCTTATGGAGCTGATTTTTCCATTTTGGAAGATGTGGGTTGTACCAGTAAAATCTCTTAAAGTAGTTGTCCTTAATTCTATCCTTTCTACCAATCCACCTGTTCCGTCAATAATGGCAACATCTCCGACTCTTATCTGATTTTCCAGGATAATGAAAAATCCGGAAATGAAATCACGTACCAATTCCTGAGCACCAAAACCGATAGCAAGACCTATGATTCCAGCACCAGCAAGGATGGGCCCAATATCTACCCCAAATTTTCCCAGCAGGATCATGAAGAAAATTCCCCAAATGATCACGCGGAGAACACCTTGTAAAATATTAATAAGCGTGTCGACCCTTTTTCCTGATTCTTCACTTTCGAAATCCGATTTTTTCTGAAGTCTTTTGACGATAGACTTTTTTAATTTTTTCAACATAACTTTGACTAACCTCAGAACAATCCATGTAACAACAATTAGAATCAGGATAGGAGGTAAGTCAGTAATTATCCAGTCCTGCAATTTCTCCCAGGTGTTAATAATAAAATCTTGTGACATAATATTTTACCTCTTACTTTTACTCATTCAACAAACAAGTTGGGTGATACCTTTTATTCAATACTATTTGTTACCAAACATAATAAATAATGAAGAGAAAAACCAGTTAATGATGAGGTAATACTTATCCCGAATTATTCACAAATAATTCTGACGCTATTGAAAGACTTGGTTTTTCTAATGCGGGGCTACATAGCTCTGCTGAAGCTTCGCGAAGGCAAGCCTGGTTACTCCACGCCAATCACCCCATATTCATAAACTTCACTTTGTTCGTTTATGAATAATCCAGGTAGTATCAATCCCCGTCTTTAACACTGAATTGTTGCATATCCATCAGCAATTCGTTTATGTCTTTATGTATCAAAATCATTTCGCGGTGTTTTGGTGAAAGAAATCCTTCCTCCCTCATTTTGTCTGCATGTTTGATTAAATAATTATAATAGCCGTTAATATTCAGGAGGGCTATAGGTTTGCG
>CAZWHH010000326.1:0-3581 GCA_964633615.1 uncultured Bacteroidales bacterium
CCAAAAAAGATCATGCCAACTCCTTTATTCCTTATAATCTGAGAAAAGGATTTGGACTGCCTACTTTTGAATATAATAATGCCATTTACGCATATTATTTTTATCGATTAATACAGCGGGCCAAAAAAGTGAAGTTGGTGTATAATTCAACAGCATCGGGAACACAAACCGGGGAAATGAGCCGTTTTCTCTATCAAATTAAATACGGGAACTCGATTCCCATAGAAGAGAAAACTATGATTTCAGAGATAAAGATACCCGGAAACAAACCCGTAAAAGTGACTAAAACAGAACAAGTCCTTGATAAACTAAAAAAATATGATTCGCTTAATGGACCGGGCAAAACCTTGTCTCCAAGTGCCCTGATTAAATATCTGAGATGTCCTTTGCAGTTTTATTATCGCTATGTGGCCGGGATAAGAGAACCGGATGAGATAGATGAGAATATTGATCTTCCTTTATTTGGAAATATCCTTCACAGAGCCCTGCAATTTTTATATGAACCTTATACAGGGAAAGAAGTGACGACTGAGGATCTGAAAACACTCAAAGGGAATCCTGATAATATAAAAGCAGCAATTTTCAGGGCTTACCAAAAAGAGTATTTTAAAGTGGATTCCAAAAAAGATAAGCCAGTCCAATTGTCGGGTGAAAACGTGTTGATTAGTGAGATCATTTTTAATTATATCGTTCAAATGCTGAAAATAGAAAAACAATTTGCACCCTTTATGATTCATTCACTGGAAAAGCCGTATCATACTGATGTTGATTTTAGTGCCAACGGGGAAGATCTTCGGGTCACTTTTAAAGGATATATAGACAGACTGGATGAAAAAGAAATTGGAATTAGAGTAATAGATTATAAAACAGGAAAAGCAGATAATGGTTTCAAAGATATTCCTTCCCTTTTTGAAGAAAATGGGAACCATGCTGCTTTGCAGGCATTGTTATATGCAAGAATGTATAATAGGGAGAATGATGCTGGAAAAAATATAATCCCCAGTCTTTATTTTATAAAGAATATTTATCAGAATAATTTTCACTATTTGATAGGGAGAAAAGATACTCCTTTGATCTATCAGGATTATGTTCAGGAACTTGATGATCACTTAAA
This sequence comes from uncultured Bacteroidales bacterium, assembly GCA_964633615.1. GTDB lineage: Bacteria > Bacteroidota > Bacteroidia > Bacteroidales > UBA12077 > JAGXLC01. The sequence goes on from CAZWHH010000326.1 coordinate 1,115, forward strand.
AGCAAAACTGCAGGAAATTTTTGACAGCCAAGTGCCTTTTAAACAAACTGATGACAGGAATATATGTAAAAGTTGTCCGTATGCCTCTTTATGCAGGCGAAATTAAGTTGATTATTATGGCAGAAACAAAAAATATACTAATCACAGGAGCCACCGGGAATATAGGTCATGAAGTTATTTCTTATCTAAATGAAAATAAGACGGATAATGCAATTTTCGCAGGAGTTAGAAATATTGAAACTGCTAAGAAGAAAGTAAGTTATTCAGATTCTGTTAATTGGATTACATTTGATTTTGAAAGGCCTGAATATTTTGATAAAGCTATAAAGAATATCGATAGGGTCTTTCTGATTAGGCCACCCCATATTTCAAATGTGAAAAAATACTTTTCTCCTTTTGTGAAATCAATGAAGAGACAGGGTGTAAAAGAAATAGTTTTCCTTTCTGTCCAGGGAGCCGAAAAAAGCAATGTCATTCCGCACCGCAAAATCGAGAAGCTTATCTTAAATTCCGGATTGGAGTATATCTTTATCAGGCCCTCTTATTTTATGCAGAATCTCACGACTACATTATCTGAAGATATACGTAAGAATCATCGTATAGTATTACCTGCGGGAAGAGCTCGCTTTAACTGGGTAGACGGTAAAAATGCGGGTGAGGTTGGAGCTGTTTTGCTGGAACATTTCGAGTATTATGCCAATCAGGAAATTGATATTACGGGTTATGAGAATTTAAATTTTTATGAAGTGAGGGATTTAATGAGAAAAACCTTGAATATTCCGCTTGAATACAGCAGCCCGGATCCGGTGAAATATTTTTTTATGAAGCGGAGAGAAGGTGTCCCGACAAGTAAGATTCTTGTAATGATTATGCTCCATTTTTTGCGCCGGTTTCAAAAGGACCCTTCCATTTGTGAATGTTATGAGCAAATTACCGGGGAAAAGCCAACGTCTTTGGAGAAATTTCTTGAAAGGGAGAGAGACTTATTTAAGGTTGACTGACCTAAATATGCAATTAAAGCGGTTGATATTTATTAAAAAACTTTTTGGAACGGATTTGGGTTTTGCTACCCGATTTTTAAAAATCTCAGGACATAATCCGACAATACAAACTTCTATAGTCTTCAGTCTCCCGCCTACTGCTTACTGTCTCGGTTTCCCTATAAAAAGAACATAATTTCTTCTTGTACGCAGAAGTAAAATATTCAGGTTTACCTGGACAAATAAGAAAAGCTTGAACCACAAGTATTTAAAAAAGTTTTTAAAACTTTTCCTCTGGATCCATTTGTTATATCCTTTATATCCTTGTTTGATTGAAGGAGTAAGATTTTCTTCATGTTCCACCTGAAGATTGGAGTTTTTGAAAAGATCGCTGTAATGATCAGCGGTTGTATGATGAAAGCTCATTTTTCTTTTCCATTTTTCAAAGAAGTACCGGTTCTTTTTTGATTTTGAAAGAATATCTGCAATTAAAAACTTCCCGTCTGAGGTTAAAACTCTTTCTATCTGTTCAAGAAATTTTTGTTTGTCCGGATAATGAAAGGCACTTTCAATGCAGATCAACACATCTACTGAATTGTCCGGAATGTTCTCCAGTTTCTGAGCATCATCTACAAAGAAAGAAACATTCGCGTGTCCATTCTGACTTTTAGCTGCCTCAATATTGTCTTTGTTAATATCAATACCTGTTAAATACTTAGGTTTGTGATTATGTAAGATATATAAACTTTGGGTTCCATTTCCGCATCCAACTTCAAGTATATTTTTTCCTTCAATCTCACCAACTCTTGATATGCAATGGTCTGTCAGGTTAATCTGCCTTTCTTCCAATGTCTCATTTGGCGCCCTGAAAAAAGGATAATGAAGCATTAGATATTTTTTGTAAACATCAAGATAAGTATTATTTATTGATTTATAGTATTTTTGAGTGGTTCCTCCGGTTTCTAATAGTTGTGTTTTTGGCATAAAATAATTTTGTTTTTTAAGTTATGTAGCAGACTATAAAAATTTATATGTTATTAATAATTAAAAGATTATGTTTCTTTTCCTGACAAAGATAATATAATAGAGTGGGAAAAAAAATTCAAATTGTCTCAACCTGGTCTCACGAATGTTTAATTTTTTAGGAGGAGATTCTATTTGCTGTTATAAAAGAGTGATTGTTTTTAAGTTTTACTTTGCAGATAAGTGTTTCAATTGAAACCCTCATCTGCAGCAGCCGAAAAAAGGCAATGAATAAAGCATGAGGGTTACATGAGATGCAGTATCATAAAAATGGAGGCTTTAGTTTTAGAGCATGAACCTAATAATTAAGAAACTTCTGATATAAAAATTTTAGCTTATGCTTTTATTTTTCAAACATAATACCTGTTTTAATTTTGTCTTGCTTTAACAAATTAGTTTTTTTGTGATTCATAGCCCCGTCCTTTAGGGCGGGGTTAAGGTAAACCCTGGTATCCGTTCGATTT
>CAZWHH010000327.1:0-3562 GCA_964633615.1 uncultured Bacteroidales bacterium
TATTATGTGCTTATTGATGCAGGAACCTTCCAGGATTTAAATGGCAATAATTATGAGGGTATATCAAGTACTACTGAATGGAACTTTACTTCTGCTGATGTGATAGCACCTACAGTAACACTTTCGACCAATCAAAATGATCCTACAAACCAGGCAACATTTGATGTAACTGTTGAGTTTAGTGAGGAAGTGCAAAATTTTGCTACAGGAGATGTTTCTGTTTCAAATGGTAATTGTACAAATCTTAGCACAAGTGATAATACTACCTATACAGCAACCATTACACCGGCATCCGACGGACAGGTTGATATTCAGATTCCTGCCGGGGTTGTTGAGGATCTGTCAGGGAATAACAATGAGGCTTCAACAGTGCTTTCTATAGAATTTGATGGTACAAGTCCCGATGTAACAATTAATTCTACGTTTGATGATCCTGCAAATGTTGAACCAATAATTATAACGATTGAATTTACCGAGGAAATTTCGGGATTTGATACAACAAGTATAGATAAGGGTAATTGTTCTGTTTCAAGCTTGTCGACAACAGACAGCATTATTTTTACAGCTGAGCTAACCCCGGTTACCGATGGTTTAATTACAGCTACTGTTCCTGAAAATAGTGTCAACGATTTGGCTGGAAATTATAATACTGCTTCAGACCAGTTTACCATTAATTATGATGGAACTTCACCAACAGTTACGTTAACTTCTACGGAATCCAGTCCGACAAATCAGTCGCCTTTTGAGCTTTCCATTGATTTTAGTGAGTTGGTCTCAGGTTTTGAGGTAGCCGACCTGCAAGTAACGAATGGAGACGCCTCCAATTTATCAACAACTGATGATATGAGTTACACCGCAAATATAACAGCGGTTGTTGATGGTGAGGTTACTGTTGACCTGCCATCTGATGTAGCTTATGATATGGCTGGTAATGGGAATGATGCGTCAACACAGTTTTCAATTTATTATCAGGGGGATGCCACTTCTGTTGATGTGGCTTCTACAGCAACAAGTCCAACGAATAATAACCTGATTACTGTAAATATTGAATTCTCGGCAGAGGTTAACGGATTTAGCTCTACGGATATAAATGTCGTTAATGCCCAGGTGAACAGCATGACAACATCCGATAGTATATTGTTTGTTGCAGATGTTGAATTGCTAAGTCAGGGAGAATCTACTTTACAGATTCCTGCAGGGGTTGCGGAAGACCAGGCAGGAGGATTAAATACTCAATCCAATCTATTTTCAATTATCTACGATTCTGTTTTACCGGAAGTTATTTTGTCATCCACAGAACCAGATCCGACATCGAATTCAACGTTCACCCTTGATGTTCATTTTAGTGAAGCTGTTTCTGGTTTGACCCTGGAAGATTTCACTGTTACAAACACTGCTATTGAAAATCTTGTGCAGGTTGATGACAGCACATTTAGTGCTTCTGTCCTGCCAGCTGCTGTAGGTGAAGTAAGTATTCTCTTACCGGGGAATAGTGTTTTTGATGCAGCAAATAATGGAAATACAGAGTCAAATACGTTTACCATCTACTTTGATGATGAATATCCAACAGTGGCCATTTCATCAACGGCAAATTCACCAACAAATGCTTCTTCAATAGATGTTGGTATTGTCTTCTCTGAATATGTTATTGGTTTTGATTCAGCGGAGATTGTCCTGTCAAATGCTACTATTGGCAGCATGAATACAACGGATAGTATTGATTTTAATGCCACTATTACTCCACAAGCCGAAGGTGAATTTACGGTGGATGTTCCTGCCGGTGTGGCTGTAGATAGCTCAGAGAATGAAAATCAGGCTGCTGCTCAATATGCTAATGTATATGATGTAACGCCACCCGTGGTGTCACTCTCCTCTACAGTTGATGATACTACGGATCAACATCCTGTTTCGGTTAGCGCTGTTGCAACAGAACCTATTGATGGAATTGTTTATGCTGATATACAAACAAGTAATTGTAACGTAACAGATATTAGTTCAACGGATAATCAGCATTATGAAATTGAAATTGAACCTATCAATAACGGCAGTGTTGTAATAACTATCAGTGCCAATTCTATATCTGATTTGGCAGGTAATACAAATGTCAGCTCAAGTAGTTTTTCATTTTACTTTGCAGGAACTGTTGATATTGAAGATATTCAACCTGAACCTGTTTGTCAGATATATTCTGTGAGAAACAAAGTAATAGTAGAGATCAATAAGAAAAAAGTGAATATTCCTGATGGAACTATTCATATTTATAATTCTTATGGTGAACCTTTGATCAATAAACAACTGGATCAGAATTACCGTTATGAATTTGATCTGTATGGATCTACAAATGTTTACTATGTTAAAGTAACACTTAACGGGAAAACATTTACAGAGAAAGTGGTACTCTTTAGGGATTAGTTTGGTCATTCGGATAACAATAAAAAAGAGGGTGAATATTATTTTCACCCTTTTTTTTGAGATTACCCGGGCGCTATAAATTATATTTTTTTCTCTTCAACTTTTAACACGCTAAAGATTATTCCGGGAAGATCTTTTTATTGGAAAGAGATATTTTAGTTCCTGTCACAATATTATATTCGGATTTTTTTTGATTTTACAAAAGAATTGTATTAATTAGATTGATATTTTTTATATTTTTATCTCTATTTCCTAAATAAAAATAGATAATGTATAGAAAGAAGTTAATAATTATACTAATCTTTGCACTTACTACTCATATACTGCAAGCTCAATTTAATGAGTATGGCGATCATTTTATAAAAAATTTTGATAAATCTGAATATAAAGGTGAACCACAAAATTGGTCTGTGGTGCAGGATGACAGAGGGATCATCTATTTCGGAAATACAAGTTATATACTTGAGTATGATGGAGAAAACTGGGATAAAATACATGTTACAGATAATTCATTTATCAGATCGTTGGCTGTAAATGAAGAAGGAACCGTTTTTGCCGGGGCTACAGGAGAATTCGGTTATCTTGTCCCTGATAAGATAGGGAAAATGAAATATCATTCACTTTCCTCAAATTCAAATATCAATGATTTAGGTACTGTATGGAAGATACACACAGATGGAGATATAACCTACTTTTGTACAAATGAGAAAATCTACAAGTTTAGGGATACTACATACAAGAGATCCTATTCACTTTCTAAAGGAGGTTTTTTTAGTTTCTTGGTTGATGGAGAGCTTTTCGTGGGAGATTATTATTTAGGACTGATGAAGTTGGTTAATGATACTATAACACCTATTGAAGGGGCATCTTTTTTTGAAAAACAAGATATATTTTCAGTTTTAAAATTTAGTGAGGATAAATTATTAATTGGCACCCGATATGCAGGATTGTTTGTGTATGACGAGTATTTGGGTGAAGCCCGGTCTATAACTGAGTTTAATCCTAAATATCAGAAACTGAATAAAATACTCCAGAATGCACAAATTTATAATGCCAAGAAATTGACAGATGGGAATTATGCTTTTGGAACCCTACAGCAAGGTCTTATAATTGCAAATCTGAGCACCGGAAAGATCCTCTACAATTATAC
>CAZWHH010000328.1:0-3539 GCA_964633615.1 uncultured Bacteroidales bacterium
AGTCTTTCAACACCATGGCCTTTGGAAACATCTTCCGGGAAGATTTCAATCCAGACAGATTCTCCATCCAGGGGCGAGGTCGCTCTTATAATTTTAACTCCCTTGATTTTGTTTAACACGTAATTATAAAACTCCGGACTTTTGCCTGAAACAGCAAGTATCTGGCAGGCATGATCATAGGTTTCAGTAGAGGGATTCAAAGGTTCTGCAAATTCTTTATAAAGATTGCATCTTCTTTCAAAATCAGGATTATGCGATCCTGAATCATGATAAACAAATTTATGGTTGTTTGGAATCACCTCATGGATCATAAAGTCAACCTTATGATCGATGAAGAAGCGTGCGATCTCTGCCACTTTTTCTTTGACAAGGTAACTGGAATAGATTAGTTTTTTTGTATGCCAGTTAAGAATTCCGGCACCAGACGAGAATATGAGATAGTCAAAAGGAAAGGAAGGACTTAAAACACGGGTTACGGAAAAATAGTTTCTTCCTGTTGCGATCACACGCACAATATCTGATTCTTGCAATCTTTGAAGCGTTTCATTATCTTTTTTATTTACTTTCTGTGCATCATTAAGTAAAGTGCCGTCAAGATCGGTAATGACCATTTTTGTTTTTTGATTCATAATATATCCTATATGAATTAGAAAATTTCATAACTGACTGTTTGTACCGGTGCATCAAGTGTATTTAAGATACGTTCAAGTAAAATACCCTGTTTGGTATCGTAGTCATATCCGAAAGTGGCTCTTACTCCGGTTGAAGTAAACTTAACTGCACGATCCATAGCAATAGGCAAGCTATCACCCTGAAGCAATGCTCCTGTTATCACACTTGCAAAAGCATCGCCTGTTCCCGGATAATTAGCCGGCAAATAGTTGCAGGATACTTTCCAAAAACGGTTTCCTTTTTTATTGTACGCGATAACTGATGTGATATTATCTTTTTTATGTTCGGGAACACTGGTTACTATAACAATTTGAGGCCCTTTATCAGAGAGTTCCAGTATCCAGTCTTTTATCTTTTCATCAGTGAGATTTTTAGGAATTTTTCTGTCCAGCAATAAAGAGGCCTCTGTAAGATTGGGAGTGATAACGTCTGCCTGCCCGATTAATGTTCTCATTTCTTTCACATGATCCATATTGAAGGTGGCATAAAGTTTCCCGTCATCACCAAGTACAGGGTCTATAACAATAAGAGGGGTGTTTTTATTAAAATCATGAATAAATTGACTAACAATTTCAATTTGTCTGTGCGATCCCAGGAATCCACTGTATATGGCATTAAACTCCAGATTCAGCTCTTTCCAGTGGTCGATCATGGGTTGTAATTCATCAGTGAGGTCAACAAAATGGAAATTGTTGAATTTGCTGTGTGTAGAGAGCACAGCAGTTGGGAGTGGGCATACCTGGATGCCCATTCTGGATAAGATTGGGATAATGACGGTCAACGATGCCCTTCCAAAACCTGACAAATCATGGATAGCTGCTACTTTTTGCACGGGAGTTTTCATTAGGATATAATTTTTTATGTGATTACCTTATATGAATTAATTATAGTTAATTCTTTATATTTAGTGTTTTAAATATACCTGTTAGGTTTACATAATCATGATTCATTGTCTTTTGCCTGCAGGATTTATATGAGGGTTTCATTATAATATTTTTCTTTCAGTAAAAACTAATATGTGTTTTCTTTATAACTTCATCAAAATAATTTTCCAGGGATGAATTGACGCCCCGGCTCTCTTCAATTACTTTTTTTGCCCATTCCACATATCTTATTTTACGGCTCTTTGGCCAATTTTCCGGTGGGTCCTCCATCAGATCCAGAATATTAGATATTTTATCGGCTATTTTTATTTTTTTGGCAGAAGAACTAAGAGTAGAAGTGTGAACAATTTGTAGTCTTTTTCTTTCTTCATAAGGAAGAGATTTGTCATCTGATACTTCCCGCACTATGCCAAGCACTTTTTCACCAAAGATATTTTTTATCTGATTAGCCAGGGTATCAATGGCAGCTTTTCCACTTGCAGTATCTTCAATGACATCGTGCAAAGCTGCTGCCGCCAGTAAATCCGGATCTGACTCCCCGTATTTAGCAAGCATGGAAACTACTTTTATCGGATGGTTTATATAAGGGGTTTGATTTTTACCTTTTCGTTTTTGATTGGCATGGCTTTCTGCTGCAAATTCGATCGCCTTAATCACCTTGATATATTTCATCTGCAATTATTTTATAGATTGTGAAAATAAAAAATATTATTTCAAAATATAAGAAGTAATGAGGTTTAATGTTTAAGTTTTATTTGATTAAATTTTTGTATTCCTGACTTTTATATATTTTTAGCACTTTATAGTGCATTAATTTACAAAATTTTTAGAAATCATAGAACAGAAAGTGTATTTGAATCCCCGCCCTAAAGAGACTGTGTGAAAATGACAATTAATTTGGTAGCAGATAACTGACTTACCACGCCATTCATGGCGTGGATTTTAGCTGTAATCCCTTCTTGAGGGGGCTTTAGCCAGGAAAATTCATTAAAATAGCTAATAAAAGGGAAATAATTTCCGGGCTAAAAGCCCAGAGTAGTAACAGCCGCTGAATCACCGCCATAAATGGCGGCGTAATTCATGTTTTTACTCCCAAGACCTGACAGGTTTGCAAAACCTGTCAGGTCTGAAAAAACCGGGCAAAGATGCAAAAGCAAAAGCCCGCTGAAGCGGGCTGGGGAGGTGGTGGGGGCGTTTAGGCCACCATGCTGAAGCATGGGTGCTAATCTCATGATTCGTAGCATCAACCGCAGATTTACTCACATGAGAATAGCACCACGATTTGTCGTGGTGATCTGGATTTTAGTACACACCAATGCCGCACAATGGATCGCCGGCATCCTTGCCGGTGAAACCGTAGAGTTAATCTACAATTTCAGAAATGAAACTTCCCATTCAGCAAAAAGGGTTGCGCTGAAAAAACATTCTTCGTCTGAAGCGAAGGCCGCACCGGCAGGGATGCCGGTGATCCAGGGACAACGACGCACAATGGAACACTGCCATAAATGACAGCGTAAATCATACTTTTGGCTTATATCAAAAATAAAACTTATAGGTTCATTGACAATTATTTCGATATGATTATATGATGAAATCATATTTTCACACAGTCCTTAAAGGACGGGGCTATGAATCATAAAAAAAAGTTAATTTGTTAAAGCAGGATTAATCTAATAAATAATTGATTATAAAAGGAATTAAAAAAACCTTATATTTTTTTTATGAAAAAGTTGTGAATTAAAAATTCTGGTCTATATTTGCACCCCGCAAACATGATGTTCTTTTAATAAAAATATACGGAAAAATTTTCACCACGGATTTTTGAGATTTAAAAAGTATTTATATCTTTGCAAACCGTTTTTGAAATTTATCCAAAAGGAATATATAAGTTCTTTGAATTTTTGAGATAGAAATAAGTCGAGAGGATGTTCGTCAAGATAGTCAGGGCACAGGAAATATAAATTTTTTATACAACGAAGAGTT
>CAZWHH010000329.1:0-3526 GCA_964633615.1 uncultured Bacteroidales bacterium
GAGTTAGAGGAATACCTTCAATAACACCTGAAATTTCTCTTTCGTATACACCCGGTTTGCACATTTTCATGGCTGTTACATGCATTTCGTAACCTATTGCTGCTGCCTTTTCCAATTCTTCAATTTCATATGAATCTTTGATATTTCTCATGGCTACAACAGCCTTGATCAGTTTTTCAGAAACAAATTTCTGAGCTTCTTTATGATGAATATCAAGGAGATCAGAAAATTTGATCAGGTTTCCGGCACGATTAAAAGGAAGTGTTAGTATCTCTTGTCCGGCTCCCCGGGCTTTTTTGAGGAATCCGCTCAATTCATCCAACGGAGCAGAATTGTCAATGCCAACATTATAACTGAGTTCCTTCATGGTTGGTTGTGGTCCCATCCAGACAATGTCATCCAGGCTTATGTCATTCCCGAAGACATATTGTTTGTTGTTATCAACATCAATTACTCCTGCCAGGTCGGGGAGGTCAATTCCAAAGTAATAAAGAAAAGAACTGTCCTGTCGGAAATGGTAATCATTCCCGGCATAGTTCATTGGACTTTCGCTGTTACCCAGAATGAGTATCAGTCCGCTTTTTACTTTTTCTTTCAGTCTTTTACGTCTTTTTATATAAACATCTTTTTTAAACATAATGCAAAAATTTTAGTCAGATTTACAGGTCTAAATTATAATTATTTAATGAAAAAAAGGCAAAGATTGTTTTAAATATATTTTAGTTTGAGGGACAATACAACAGTAAATTGCATTATTCCTTTGAAAATCTTAAATTTGGTAAACTTATTCTCTAACTCTAAATTTTTAAAAATGAAAAAGTACGTAATTTTTTTACTTATCCCCATTTTTTTTATTGGATGTAAAAAAGAAGAACCCAGGAAAGCGGTCAAGAAGTATACGATAGACCAGTTTATGAATAATGTAAGTATTCGTGGCAGTTCCTTTTCACCTGATGAAAAAAAGATTCTTTTTACAAGCAATGAATCGGGCGTGTATAATGCCTATGAAATAAGTATTAATGGTGGAGAGCCGAAGCAACTGACTCAACGGGAAGAAACCACCTATGCTATTTCTTATTTTCCTGAGGATGAAAGAATTCTGATGATGTCAGATCAGGGAGGCAATGAAATTTATCACATCTACCTGAGGGATCAGGAGGGAAACATTAAAGACATCACACCTTATGAAAAGGCTCGCTCGTCCTTTGCAGGATGGAGTCACGACCGAAATAGTTTCTTCATGGCTTCCAATAAGCGGAATCCCAAGTATATGGATTATTATGAAGTGTCTTTGGAGCGCATGAAGCCTGAAATGATCTTTGAGAACAACAAAGGCTATGGTTTAGGGGCGATCTCCAACGATAAGAAATGGATGGCCTTTTCCAAAACCATTACCCGTTCAAACAACAACATGTATCTTTACAACAGGGAAACGGAAGAGATGGAGTTGTTGTCCGAACACGAGGGAGATGTCCTTTATTCACCGGTTGATTTCAGTGCAGACAATAAATATTTATATTATCTGACCGACAAAGATAGTGAGTTTAAATACCTTAGCAGGTTAAACCTGGAGACTAAAGCGTCTGAAAAGGTATTTGAAACCAATTGGGATGTAATGTATGCCGCTCATTCCTATAATGAAAAGTATCGTGTAATTGGCATCAATAAGGATGCCCAGACGGTCATCAAAGTTTTCGACCTGGAGAGTGGTGAAGAGATGGATTTTCCTGATTTTGAAGGTAAAAATATTACTTCTGTCAATTTTTCTGAAAGTGAAAGCAAGATGGCTTTTTATGTATCTACTTCCAGAACACCAGGCAATTTGTATGTTTATGACCTGGAAAAAGGGGAATACAAGAAATTGTCCAATTCACTGAATAAGGAGATAGATCCCGAGGATTTGGTGAAAGGTGAGGTTGTTCGATACAAATCATTTGATGGAACTGAAATCCCTGCAATACTCTATAAACCTCATCAAGCTGATGAGGACAATAAAGTTCCTGCCTTGGTATGGGTTCATGGCGGACCGGGAGGTCAGTCAAGAATAGGTTACAGGGCTTCAATACAGTATCTGGTAAATCATGGTTATGCGATTATTGCAGTAAATAACCGGGGAAGCAGTGGTTACGGCAAAACATTCTATGGGATGGATGACCGGAAGCACGGACAGGCAGACTTAAAAGACTGCATATATGCCAAAGACTACCTGGCAACAACCAACTGGGCTGATACCAGTAAGATTGGAATCATCGGTGGTTCTTATGGTGGATATATGGTTGCTGCGGCCTTAACTTTTGAACCTTATGCTTTTGATGTGGGTGTTGATATTTTTGGTGTTACAAACTGGCTCAGGACATTGAGAAGTATTCCGCCGTGGTGGGAAGCTCAGAGAGAAGCCCTTTATAAAGAGCTGGGTGATCCACAAAAAGATTCGGTTTACCTGAAGAAAATTTCCCCACTGTTCCATGCTGAAAATATTCAAAAACCCTTGATGGTCCTTCAGGGAGCAAATGACCCAAGAGTACTTAAAGCAGAATCAGATGAAATAGTGCAGGCTGCAAAAGAAAATGATGTTCCTGTTGAATATGTTGTGTTTGAAGATGAAGGACATGGTTTTAGGAAAAAGGATAATGAAAAGGAAGCGTATAAAAAAATACTGAACTTTTTAGATAAATATCTTAAAGGAGATAAAGAAAAACAGGAAAAAGTTGAATAATTTGTTTTTATTTTATTACAACACTCTGAAGCCGGGGAAACCCGGCTTTTTTGCTAATAATTAAACTTTTGAGGTCAATTTTGTGTTTTATGTTTAAAACGTGTTGAAAATCATACGGTCATGTTTTTATTGATTCGTATTTTTTTATTAACTTTATATTTAAATGCCGAAGGATATGAGTAAACGGGTAGGGTTTTATACATCATCGCATTCATGGCGTAATTTGCAGCATTGGCAATTTGTTAATTCAGCTGCATTAGCTGGGAAAGGATGGGATGTTACTGTTATTACTACAGGGAAAGACAGGCTTTACAAGCGATTGCGAAACAAAGGAATTAATGTGATTGTTTTTAGGAAGACTGGTTTTCTATTGCCTGATGTTATTCGTTTGTCTTCTTTACTAAAGAAACATGAAATATCCACTTTATTTATTAATTATAGCAGGGATCTTTTTTTATCCGGTTTGGCTGGAAAGTTGGGAAAGACAAATAAGATTGTTTTCAGAAGAGGTACAGTTTCCGGGATTAAATTTAATCTTTTGAATAGGACCATATTTCGTAAAGGATATGTCTCCCAAATTGTCACTAATACCGAAGCCCACAAGAAGAGAATAGAAACTTTACGGCCCGGACTGACGAAGAATTTGGATTTTAAAGTGATATATAATGGAGTAAACTTCAATCAACTTGAAATAGTACCTGAGTTGAATAGAAAATACAGACAAAATGGAGAAACAATCGTGGGTATTGCTGACGTGAGAGGAGCAGAAAAATTATTTATTCAGTTTTTAAGATATTTTAAAAATTGTTC
>CAZWHH010000330.1:0-3515 GCA_964633615.1 uncultured Bacteroidales bacterium
AAGTTAGAAAAATTTTTAGTAGAAAAATTAAAGTCTCTTGGAACGGCTGCCTGTCCGCCATATCACGTTGCCTTTGTGATTGGGGGAACTTCGGCTGAAACCAACCTGAAAACAGTCAAACTGGCATCAGCTAAATATTATGATAAAATACCCACGGAAGGAAACGAAGGAGGACAAGCTTTTCGTGACACCGTACTGGAAAATAAAATATTGAAAGCAGCTTATAACCTGGGTATTGGCGCTCAATTCGGAGGCAAGTATTTTGCCCTGGATATTCGCATTGTCCGGTTGCCAAGACATGGCGCTTCCTGCCCTGTTGGGATGGGAGTATCCTGCTCTGCTGATCGGAACATAAAGGCAAAAATTAATAAGGATGGAATATGGCTTGAAAAACTGGAGAAAAATCCGGGACGGCTAATTCCTGAAAAATATCGTAAGAAAGAAGAAGACGGGGCTATAGCGGTCGACCTGAATAAACCAATGAAAGAGGTACTGGCAGAGTTGTCTAAACATCCCGTGGGCACAAGGCTGTCACTTAGCGGAACCATCATTGTTGGCAGGGATATCGCCCATGCAAAACTAAAAGAACGACTGGATAACGGAGAAGATTTGCCCGACTATATCAAAGAACATCCAATTTACTATGCCGGCCCAGCGAAAAAGCCGGAAGGAATGCCTTCAGGGTCATTCGGACCAACCACGGCCGGACGGATGGATCCCTATGTGGAACCATTCCAAAAAGCAGGAGGCAGCATGGTGATGATTGCTAAAGGAAATCGCAGTCAGCAAGTTACGGATGCCTGTAAAAAGTATGGCGGTTTTTACCTGGGAAGCATCGGTGGACCAGCAGCCATTCTTGCCCAGGAAAACATAAAAAACGTTGAATTACTGGAATACCCGGAACTTGGGATGGAGGCCATCTGGAAAATTGAAGTGGAAGATTTTCCGGCATTTATCCTGGTCGATGATAAAGGAAAGGATTTTTACAGCATGAAATAAAATTTTTGATTTGAAATTATAAGGTCAGTATATCATCATTGTAGAGATATGCTGACCTTTTTTAATGTTTCACTTTATCAGCTACCTCCAAACTATTTTACTGCGTTTTTGTTATTACTTATAAAAACCGGATTATTTATGGAATATCGGATTGAACATGATACCCTGGGTGAAATTAAAGTTCCTGCCGATAAATACTGGGGCGCACAGACAGAACGATCGAGAAATAATTTTAAGATCGGTTCGCCATCCTCTATGCCCTTTGAAGTCATATACGCTTATGGAACAATTAAAAAGGCAGCTGCTATTGTTAATTATAAGCATAATTTAATTCCTGAGAAAAAGAAAGACCTGATTGTTAAAGTCTCTGAAGAAATTGCAAAAGGCCGGTTAGATGAACATTTTCCACTTGTTATCTGGCAGACAGGTTCAGGAACCCACACCAACATGAATGTCAATGAAGTAATTTCAAACAGGGCACAAGAATTGGCCGGCTTAAAACCTGGCAAAGGCGATAATTTCCTACACCCGAACGATGATGTAAACAAATCACAATCATCAAATGATACTTTCCCTGCTGCTATGCATATTGCTGCTTATACTATTTTAAAGCAAACCACCTTGCCTTCCCTGGAATTACTAAAGGAAGAATTAACTCAAAAAAATGAGGCATTTGCAGAAATAATTAAAACAGGCAGGACTCATATGATGGATGCTGTGCCGTTAACTCTGGGGCAAGAATTTTCCGGCTATTCAGAACAGGTAAATTATGGTATTAAAGCCTTGAAAAAGACATTACCCCGTTTATCCGGGTTAGCTGTTGGCGGTACAGCCGTTGGAACAGGATTAAATACACCTGAGGGTTTTGATAAAGATATGGCAAAAGAAATTTCTAAGATGTTGGGTTATTCATTTAAGGCAGCCGAAAATAAATTTGAAGCTCAGGCAACTCACGATGCATTAGTTGAAGCACATGGCGCGTTAAAGAGTATTGCGGTTAGTTTGATGAAGATATCGAATGATATACGTATGCTGGCTTCAGGGCCACGAGGAGGAATCGGTGAATTAATTCTACCAGCCAATGAGCCGGGGTCTTCTATAATGCCCGGGAAAGTAAATCCCACGCAAACCGAAGCCCTCTCTATGGTATCAGCCCAGGTGATGGGAAATGATGTGGCTGTAAATATTGGTGGTTCCAGCGGACACCTGGAATTGAATGCTTTCAAACCGTTAATTATCTCTAACTTCTTGGAATCGGCTCGTCTTTTGGGAGACGCCACCAAGTCGTTTGCCAAAAATACAGTTAGTGGATTGAAACCTGATAAGGCAAAAATCGAAGAATATCTAAATCAATCATTAATGCTTGTAACAGTTTTAAACCAACATATTGGATATAAAAAATCTGCCGAAATAGCTCAAAAAGCCTATGCTGAAAATAAAACCCTTCGAGAGGCTGCACTGGAAACAGGTTATCTGACCCCCGAACAATTCGATGAATGGGTGAACCCTTCTGAGATGACAGGATTAAGATAACAGGACCGGAGATTTTAATCTTTTCTCAAACCCTGTTTTTCACAATTACTCAATATTATTTAGTTGATAAAAGAATTCATGAGTTATATCAGGTTCCTTTTTCAATTAAATTTTGAATATTTGTGCTGTAAAATAAGAAGAATGAGAAAAGAGTTAATCGGTGCCTATCTTAGCGTAATTGCTGCAATGACTTGCTGGAGCCTGACCTATATATGGTATAAAATGGTGTATGAGGCTTATGATCCGATAACAACCGTTCTTTTAAGATTAATTCTTTCCTCTGCCATTCTTGTTTTATTGATGTATCCGATTGGAAGGATACAAAGGTTAAAAAAAACAGATTTTAAATATTTCGCAATCGTATCTTTTTTTAACCCGTTTTTATATTTTTTATGTGAGAGCCTTGGAGTTAAAGAAGTTTCTTCTACCCTGGCCGCTGTTATTATTTCCACAATACCCTTATTTAGTCCTTTTGCAACTGCTTTCTTTTTTAAAGAACGCATAACCAAATTCAATCTTTTGGGGATCATAATCTCAATAGCCGGAGTTGCTTTAGTTATTTTTAGTAAGGAAGTAAATCCAACCCTGGTAGCCACTCCCATAGGAATTTTATTGATGTTTATGGCTGTTGTGGCTGGAATTGGATACAGTATTGTGATAAAAAAATTATCGGGTAGATATACACCGGTAAGTATTGTTACCTATCATAATATTATAGGCATATTATATTTTCTCCCCCTGTTTTTTATTTTTGATTTTGATCATTTCATTTCTGTGGGTTATGTGAAAGAGGCTATGCTTCCTTTATTTGAACTTGCTATATTTGGTTCTTCCTTAGCTTTTATATTTTTCACTTATTCTATTAATAAAATTGGGGTGACAAAATCAAATGCTTTTACTAATGCCATTCCGGTCCTTACAGCTATTTTTGCTTTCTTTTTGTTAGATGAAGTACTTACGATTATTAAAATGCTTGGAATCGG
>CAZWHH010000331.1:0-3506 GCA_964633615.1 uncultured Bacteroidales bacterium
ATTTTACGAAATTTACACATTTAATAACCAGAAATACAATGAGTGTAAGACCTAAAAAATATCTCGGACAACATTTTTTGTGGGATCAGAACATTGCCCGCAAAATTGTGGAGGTCATCAAACAATCTCCCACCCGAAAAATACTGGAGGTAGGTCCCGGGAAAGGTGTATTGACAAAACTTCTGCTTCCGGTATTCGGAGATGATTTTTTAGCCGTTGAAATCGACCAGGAATCTGTTCAATATTTGAAAGAGCAGTATCCTGAATTCACCAGCCGATTAATCGAATATGATTTTTTACACCTTGATGTGTCACGTTATTTTCAGGAATCATTTTCTGTGGTGGGGAATTTTCCTTACAATATTTCCAGCCAGATCTTTTTTAAAATATTGAAAAACAAGGAGAAGATCCCCTTTGTTGTGGGAATGATCCAAAAAGAAGTGGCTCAGCGGATCAGTTCACCACCCGGAAGCAAAACGTATGGAATTTTGAGTGTCCTGTTACAGGCTTATTACCAAATAAAAATTGAATTTCATGTAGGGCAGAACTCTTTTCAGCCACCACCCAAAGTAAAATCTTCTGTTATTTCACTAAGAAGGAACAATATAAAAAGGCTGGACTGCAATGAAGCCTTATTTTTCAGAATTGTAAAAGAAAGTTTTAATCAAAGAAGAAAGATTTTAAGAAATTCATTAAAAAGCTTTTTATTAAATTTGGACATTGAAGATACAAGGTTTGGACAACGACCGGAACAATTATCCGTAGCTGATTTTGTTGAGATAACAAAAAAGATTGAAAAACTGGAAGATTAAATTTAAAGGGGTATAGCATGAATTTTGAACTGACTAAGGAATTTATAGACGAGCTCAAAAATAGAATAGAGCATAAAGACGAGCAGGGAGCTCAGAAGATGATCGAAGACCTGCACCCTGCAGATATCGCTGATATTTATGATGAGTTGAATATTGAGGAGGCTCGTTTTGTTCATATTATGCTGGACAGCGATAAGGCAGCAGATGTACTTATTGAACTTGAACAAGACGACCGGGAACGTTTTTTGGAGGTTCTGCCAGGAGATGTAATTGCCAAACAGTTTATTGATAAACTTGACTCTGATGATGCTGCTGACGTTTTAGGGGAGCTTTCCGGAGAAAAACGGGAAGAGGTATTGCAATTTGTGCAGAATCTGGAACAGGCCGGGGACATCGTCGATCTTTTGGGGTATGATGAGCACTCGGCCGGTGGTTTGATGGCCAAAGAGCTGATCACGGTCAATGAGAACTGGAATATTACTACCTGTCTGAAGGAAATGAGAAAGCAGGCGGAAGACATAAATGAAATTTATTACGTTTACGTGGTGGGTGATGACCAAAAGCTGAAAGGAACCCTCTCTCTGAAAAGGTTGTTGCTTACTCCCAGCACTGCTAAAATAAAGAACATCATCAATACGGATGTAATTTCGGTTAAAACAGAGACTCCTTCGGAAGAGGTGGCTAACATTATGGATAAGTATGATTTGGTGGCTTTGCCCGTAATTGACCCGCTGGGCAGATTGGTGGGAAGGATTACCATTGATGACGTGGTGGATGTGATACGAGAGGAGGCAGGACGAGATTATCAAATGGTATCCGGAATCACCGAAAAAGTGGAAGCATCTGACAATACTTTTCAACTTACAAGAGCCCGTATCCCATGGCTCCTTATTGGCTTAATAGGGGGGATCTTTGGAGCACAGATAATTGGCATGTACGAACATGACCTGGGAATATACCCGGAAATGGCTTTTTTTATTCCACTGATTGCTGCGATGGGAGGAAATGTAGGAGTACAGTCTTCCTCGATCATTGTGCAGTCCCTGGCATATAATACCCTTGGAATTGGGGGAATCGGGAGAAAATTATTGAAAGAACTTGCTGTAGCCTCAATAAATGGATTGATATTATCAGGGATCATGCTGGGATATAATTTCATTGCACAAGACTCCTTTGCTCTCACCTTGACAGTAAGTTCAGCACTTTTTGCAGTCATTATTTTTGCTTCATCCTTTGGAACTTTTGTCCCCTTATTGCTGGATAGATTGAAAATCGATCCCGCACTGGCCACAGGACCTTTCATTACCACGGTTAATGATATCATGGGATTGTTCATCTACCTGATGCTCGGGCGGACATTGTATGCAGTTTTATAAAGATTTTATGCAATCTTAAGTTTTCTCTAATACTTACAAATATAACAACAGGAATAATAATGGTATGATAACTCCGGCAGCGGTAAGCCATGCTCCCCGTCCGGTTATGCCTTGTTTCCCTCTGAGTATAAATAACCCGGAAACTGCGATAAGAATAAGGGATACCGCATAAATGTCCGAAAACCAGGTCCACAAGTTCTTAGGATTATAATGCAGATAATTAACTTCAAAGAAAACAGGTCGTTTTTTGGAGGTTTCAATATTCCCCTTTCCTGTATTTAAATCAATGGTAATGTTTCCGTTCTTGATAAAAATTTTTAATTGATCTGGTTGCGGGAAATAATAGTTTTTGAAATTACTTTTATCTACATAGTCGGCAGTAATTTTTTGTGCCAGTTTTTTATCAATTTTTGATCTTTCTTTGGGTAAGTCATCCACCTGGATCTGTTCATTTCTTATGATATAACTGGGATCCCAATCGTCAATATGATTGAGGGCAATTCCTGAAAGGGCATAAATGACGGTCATGCCAAAAAATAAATATCCAAGATCCCGGTGAATAATCCTGTTTAGTTTCCTCCATTTCATAACAAATCATTTTAGAAAAACTTAAGGTATACCAAATTTGATATACCTTAAGTGAGTAAACAGAAACAAATGTTTTATTTTTTTACTTTTTCACAAACCAGCCAGTATTCTGAAATGTATCCTTTTTCGCTGTTCTGGATTTCTTCCGTCAGTTCTTTAATATATTCTTCAGAGACACCCTGTCCTTTATGTTCCTCTTCTTCTGCCTCTCCTTCCTGGTGCTCATGGTGTTCTTCAGCATTGCCCTGCTTCAGCTTTTCAACATAGTTCATGTCAATTTTTTCCTCGATTACCTTGCCTTCCACCTGAACTGTGTTTCCTTCCAGGTCGCGGTCGAAAACATCTATCTTGTCGCCCGCTTTCACACGAAATTTATCAGTTGAATCACTGGCAGAAAGATGAAGTTTTTTTCCCCCATGCTGGCAAACATGAATTACCAAGCCTTTAACCACTACTTCCTTCCCGACAAATTCGTCCGGGTTTCCAATAAGCTGAGCCACCTGAACCACTTCTTTTGTGGCTTCCGGCGCTTCTTTTTTCTCTTCTTTTTGTTTATTGGTGCAGGCAAAGAAAAGCGCTGCCACTGTAAATGCTAAAACTACTTTTTTCATCATAATTGTTATTTTTGGGTTTATAATTAATCAATAAGTTTATTTTAAAATGTTGAGTTTATGGCTATTACAGGATCCAGCCTGGCAGCCTTTTGTGCCGGAGCCAATCCTGAAATGAT
>CAZWHH010000332.1:0-3501 GCA_964633615.1 uncultured Bacteroidales bacterium
CTATGGCTAAAATGACATCAAAAGATTACATGAAAAGAGAAGAGCAATTTGGTGCTCATAACTATCATCCGTTACCAGTAGTTTTAGACAAAGGTAAAGGAGTATTTGTATGGGATGTGGAAGGAAGAAAATATTACGATTTCTTATCAGCTTATTCAGCAGTAAATCAGGGACACTCCCATCCGAAAATTATTAAAGCCCTTACTCAGCAAGCGAAGAAACTGACACTTACTTCAAGAGCATTTTTCAACAGCGTTTTAGGAGAATATGAAGAATATGTAACCAAATATTTTGGATACGAGAAGGTTCTTCCTATGAATACCGGCGCTGAAGCTGTTGAAACAGCTATCAAACTCTGCAGGAAATGGGCCTATAATAAAAAAGGAGTTCCCGATAACCAAGCCAAAATTATTGTGTGTGAAAATAATTTCCACGGAAGAACTGTTACCATCGTATCCATGTCATCGGACCCCGATGCAAAAAAAGATTATGGACCTTATACACCGGGCTTTGTAACAGTACCATACAATGACCTTGATGCACTGGAAAAGGAATTGCAGGACCCCAATGTAGCAGGATTTTTAGTAGAACCCATTCAGGGTGAGGCTGGCGTTAACGTGCCTGACGAAGGATACATTAAAAAGGCTTATGAGTTATGTAAAAAGAATAATGTGCTTTTCATGGCTGATGAAGTACAGACAGGTATTGCAAGGACTGGTAAGCTGCTGGCTTGTGAACACGAAGGAGTCCGTCCGGATGTACTCATCCTGGGTAAAGCGATCTCCGGAGGAGTTTACCCGATATCAGCCGTACTGGCTGATGATGACGTGATGCTTACCATTAAACCTGGTGAGCACGGTTCTACTTTTGGAGGCAACCCGGTTGCTGCAAAAGTAGCTATTGCTGCATTAGATGTAATTAAAGAAGAAAAACTTGCAGAAAATGCAGAAAGACTTGGGAAAATTTTCCGGGATGAGTTTAAAAACATTCAGTCAGAAATGATTTCTGCTGTGCGTGGCAAAGGATTGCTAAATGCAGTTGTTATTACACCCAAAGACGGAAAAACAGCCTGGGATGTTTGTGTAGGAATGAAAGAACATGGAGTACTTGCCAAGCCTACTCATGGCGATATTATACGATTTGCACCGCCATTGGTAATCAATGAAAAACAACTGCGCGATGCAATGGAGAAAATAAAAGAAACATTTAAAGAATTTGAATAATTTTTCCCGATTAAACGTTAAATGTGGAAAGCTGTCTAAACAAAAATTAGACAGCTTTTTTTAATACTAATAATCAAACTTTATACTAATGAAACGAATAACCAAACTAACCCTGATCCTTGGGGTATTGATATCAATGATTTTGCTGCAAAACTGCCAGAAGAGAAAAAAAGATGAGAACAATTTTGAGGTGAGTTACATCAACGAAAACATTAAACCCGGCAATAACTTTTACAAATTTGCCAATGATGGATGGATGAAAGACCACCCCCTGCCCGAAGATGAAAGCCGTTTCGGATCCTTTGATCTGCTCGCAAAAGAAACTAAAAAGAAGGTAAGAGGTATTCTGGAAGAATACGGGCAGGGCGATTATTCCAAAGGAAGCATAGAACAAAAGATTGGCAACTTTTATAAACTAGGAATGGATGTTGAAAAAATTGAAAAGCAAGGGATTAATCCTTTAAAAGAAGAAATTAAAAGAATCAAATCCATTCAAAATAACAAAGACATTCAAAAACAAATTACTCATTTTCACCTACATGGCATTGGCTCTTCTTTCCGCATTGGTGCAAGCGCTGACGCAAAAAACAGTGAAATGGTTATTGCCCAGCTAACTCAAGGTGGTATGGGAATGTCAGACAGAGACTACTACCTAGACAATGATAAAAGGTCTAAAGAAATCAGACATGCTTATAAAAACTATATCGAAAAAATATTCGGGCTGTCAGATTATGAAGAAAAGGAGGCCAAAGAAAAAATGAATACCATTATAAAGATGGAAACACAACTGGCCAAAGCTTCAATGACAAGATTAGAGAGAAGAGATCCTCATAAAACCTATAATAAAGTAAACCTCGGGGGACTTGCTGATATCTGCCCGAATGTTAACTGGAAAAAGTATTTTGAAGAACTTGAAATTGAAGTTCCCTCAGAAATTAACATTCAGCAACCTGGTTTTTTTAAACAATTAAATATCATGTTGGCTGAAGAGAGTATTGAAAACTGGAAAACCTATTTCGAGTGGAATTTGCTAAACCGAAGTGCTCAATACTTAAGTCAGAATTTTGTAGATGCACATTTTGAATTTTATGGCAAAAATTTACAGGGCAAACAAGAAATGCAGCCCAGATGGAGGAGAGTATTGAATACAACGAATCGTGCAATGGGGCAGGCTATTGGGAAAAAATTTGTCGAAAAACACTTTCCTCCGGAAGCAAAGAAACGCATGGTAAACCTGGTCGAAAATTTAAGAGAAGCGCTCGGTCAAAGAATAGAACAACTGGAATGGATGAGTGATGAAACCAAAGAGAAAGCGCTTGAAAAATTATCCGTAATGAATGTTAAGATTGGTTACCCGGATAAATGGCGCGATTATTCTGAAATTGAAATGAATGCCAATTCGTATGTTGAAAACTTATTTGCAAGCAACAAATTTAATAAGGCATACCAGTTGAATAAGATTGGCAAACCCGTTGATAAAGATGAATGGTTCTTTCCCCCTCAAACTGTAAATGCTTATTATTCTCCTTCAATGAATGAAATATGCTTCCCGGCCGGGATCCTTCAGCCGCCCTTTTTCTATCTGGATGGTGACAAAGCAGTGAACTACGGTGCAATTGGTGCAGTCATTGGCCATGAAATGACACATGGTTTTGATGACAAAGGAAGATTGTATGACAAAGAGGGGAACCTCAAAAGCTGGTGGACTAAAGAAGATGAAGAAAACTTTAATAAGAGAGCCAAAATTCTTGTAGAACAATACAATAATAAAATTGTACTTGATACAGTATATGCAAATGGTGAATTAAGTCTGGGTGAGAATATTGCAGACCTGGGCGGTGTGAGTATCGCGCATACAGCTTTCAAAAATGCAACAGAAGGAGAAGAACTCCCGGAAAAAATAGATGAATATACTCCTGAACAAAGATTTTTCCTTGCCTGGGCAAGAGTTTGGGCTCAAAATATCAGGGATAAAGAGATTTTAAGAAGAACAAAGGAAGATGTTCACAGTCTTGGAGTACACAGGGTAAATGGCCCACTGGTAAATATTGATGCATTTTATAAAGCTTTTAATGTAGAAAAAGAAGACAAACTCTATATACCGGATGATGAAAGAGCCAAAATCTGGTAATAAAATTTTAAAAAAGCAAACTAATAATTAAACGTTATCCAAATGAAACGAATCATCAGAACAGATAAGGCTCCGGCAGCAATAGGGCCCTACAGTCAGGCTGTAGAAATTAACAACACTTTGTATATTTCCGGACAATTACCAATT
>CAZWHH010000333.1:0-3482 GCA_964633615.1 uncultured Bacteroidales bacterium
GGTGAATGCTCATCTGTCCGGCTTCTATTTTTGAGATATCCACTATATCGTTGATGATATTCAGTAAATGTTTGGTACGGTTATGAATAATCTCTAAGAACTTATTTTGTTTTTCCCGGGTAAAATCCTTCTCTTTTAGCACCTGTGAGAAACCCATTATTCCATTCATCGGAGTTCTTATTTCGTGACTCATATTTGCCAGGAAAGCTGATTTGAGTCTGTCGCTTTCTTCTGCTCTTTCTTTGGCTTCTTCAAGCGCTTGTGCCTGTTCTTCAAGTCTTTGATTCATATCCCTCAGTTCCTCGTTTGAAGCCCTCAGTTCTTCTTCCGCTGCCTGTAACTCTTCATTCTTCTTTTTTAGCTTTCTCTCTGTTTCTTTCTGTTCCGAAATATCCTGAATAATTCCAAAAACGATATTGCGCTCTTTATTATATTCACCTATTGAATGAATATCCACAATTTTCTGGTCAGATGGTCTTTTTATTTGAAATTCAAGATCATAAGGCTTCTTATTCTCTATCAAATCTTTCAGGGCACGATTCAAAACCGGGCGATATTCTCTAAGCGGGATATTCTGAACCTCTTCAATAGTCAGTGTCTCTTTTCCGATTCCATAGATTTTTCTTGCTCCTTTGGATGAATATACCAACTGGTTATTGAAATCAAATTCCCAGTGTCCGATCTTTGCAATTTCTTCCCCTTTCTGCAGCCGTCTCCTGATCCTTGTCTCCTCGGTAATATCATGAATGGTTGAATACAACAACTCTTTTCCCTGTATAACGATATTACTTGTATAGACTTCAACATCTCTTATTGCTCCGTTAGCCAAACGATGAGGAAAAATAAAATAAGACCTTTGTTGCCTGAGGGCTTTTTCCATTTCATTTTTGATCTCCTCATTGCTAAGTACATTAATTTCCTCAACATTCATGGAGATTAGCTCTTCCCTTGAATATCCATAAAATTCTGCAGCTTTATCATTCGCATCCTGAATTTCTCCGGTTTGAGGATCAATAAGCAACAGCACAGAACTATTTTTATGAAAAAGGGCTTTAAACCGCTGTTCTTTTTCCTGCAGTTGTTTCTCAGCCTCCTTCCGTTCAGTTATATCTATTAAAGCTCCTACGACAGAAACAACCTGATTGTCTTTAACAACAGGTGCCTCATGCACTTCCACCCAAAGTCTTTTCCCTTTTTTAGTTCTCAATTCAAGTTCGTAAGGTGGTTGGCGCTCTCCTGTTTCAATGGCTTTATTGGTTCGCTCAACACCTGTTTCATTTATGGGATTATTGCTTATGAAATCGGTCCATTTTACCCTGGCTTCTTCCGGACTGCATCCGAAGAAATGCGTACTTTGGGGACTCACATAAGTAATTTTATGGTCGGGGGTATGAGAATAAAACAAGTTGGTGCTGTGTTCAACGATATTTCTTAGTTTTTCTTCATTTTCCTGTAGTCTTTCCTCCGCATTCTTACGATCTGTTATATCGAGGAATGTTGAATAAACCTGGTAAGGTTTTTTCTCTCCCTCTTTAAATTGTGGAATGGAATTCACAATAATCCATACATAATCCTCCTTTTGTGGATTAAAAATTCCCTGAATAAAATTTTCCACTGGTTTTCCTGTTTTCAAAGCAACCATTGCCGGATGCTGATCGCCCGGAAGTTCCTTTTTATCCTCAGAAACAGCCTTCCATTCCGGATCCATTGAGGTTCTCCCCTGCATCTGGTCCAGGGTTAGACCCAGGATTTTTTCAGCGGCAGGATTGGCAGAAATAATATTTCCTTCTTTATCCTGGTAAACCACTCCCTGGGCCATTGTCTCATAAAGATTGCGGAATCTTCCTTCGCTTTCACGTAGTTTTTCTTCGATATTCACTTTTTCAGTAATTACTTCTGTATAGAGAATAATTCCACCAATCTTATTGTCTGATTCGTACCATGGGCGGCATTCCCACCTGGTATAGTCAACAGAACCATCTTCCCGGATAAAAAAATCATCATTTGAACTTACTATTTCCCCTTTCAGGGCACGCTGGTGTACTTTTCTCCATTTCTCAGGTATTTCCGGGAAAACTTCATAGTGATTTTTTCCAGTTACCTTCTTCTCCTCCACTCCATAGTCTTTCAGGAACCTTTCGCTGACAAAAATATGGTTCAGGTCTTTATCAAGCACTGTAATGGCATTGGGATCATGGCTAATGATATACTGCATCAGGTCTTTCCACTTTACCAGGTCTTCGTGTGCCTTCTTTCGTTTTGTGATATCTCTTACAAACTCTACTACACCCGTTAACTCTCCGGTTTCATTGTCTTTCATGGGATAACTGAACAATTCTATCCATTGAGTTGGAGAACTTGGTTGGGATAGGCCTTCTACAATTTCTCTTTCAAGTTTTCCTGACTCAATCGCTCGCACAGAAGGGCAAGGATCACAAGGGGTGTTTCGGTTGTGATAACATTCATAACATTTTTTTCCTGTCAATGGAGCATTAGATTCATACCACTTCTCCATCACAGGATTTACATACCGGATGGTCATGTCTTTATTCAATACACTAATGCCATCCTGAATGCTATTAAAGATAGCACTTAGCAGTTCTTTGGATTGCTTTATTTTTTCGCGGTTTTGATAATCCTGTGTCACATCCCTGAAAACCAATACTACGCCCAGGATTTCTCCTTCCTCATCTTTTATTGGAGCTCCCGAATCAGCAATCTGGTATTCTTTCTTGTCTTTAGAAATAAGTTTCGTATGATTGGCAAGACCTACAATTTTTCCGGTATTCAATACCTGATGAACCGGATTTTCTGTTTTTTCTCCTGTATGTGAATTAAAAATTCTAAATATCTCTTCGACGGGTTTCCCTTCAGCTTGCTCGTGTTTCCAGCCAGTCAAATTCTCTGAAACCGGATTCATCAATATTATTTTTCCTTTTATATCTGTTGCAATCACAGCATCGCCTATCGAATTTAAGGTAATCCTCAAATTTTCTTTACTTTTCTTTAACTCGTACGTTCTTTCCTCTACTGTTTCCTCTAACAGCTCTTTCTCATTATTCAATAATTTTCTTTGCCTGATATTCTGTAACAGAATGCCCACCATCTGGTTGGCATTTTGCAGCTGGGAGAGTTCCTCCCGGGTAGGTTTTTGAGAAAGTTCTATGTAACCAAAGTGATAATCAAAAGTTTCTATCTCCAGTGTATCGTGTAAACTTTCTTCACTATTATTTTTAAATGAAATACCCAGGTGCGGATACAGATCATTCAAAGACTCAGTATAAATTCTTAAAACGGTACTCTCCTTCTTATACTGGGACAAGTTGAGCATCAGCAGGAAAAAATCATTTCCAAAATCTGTCATAAAATATATTATTATTTATATAAAAATTGAGGGAAGTTTTCTGCCAGCCATTTATCAGGATCCTGGAAATAAGGATTTTGTGTGATTACCCCTCCACTGATAGTAAATGGATGAGTAC
>CAZWHH010000334.1:0-3475 GCA_964633615.1 uncultured Bacteroidales bacterium
ATTATTAATTATTGATTGCTGGTGGGTGATCATATTTTTTTTAAATTCGTGCATCATTAAAATATATTGCTAATGACTGATTTAATTTCGCTGAGTGCCTTGTCTAAATTTTATTTTGTTGGGGCTGAAACGATAAAGGCTGTACAATCCCTTAATCTTTCCATAAAAGAGAATGAATATGTTGCCATCATGGGACCTTCAGGTTCAGGAAAATCAACACTCATGAATATTTTGGGATGTCTGGATACACCAACTTCTGGTCAGTATGTTTTGAACCACAGGGACGTTAGTAAATTAAATGATAACGAGTTGGCTGATATTAGAAACAAGGAAATAGGATTTGTATTTCAGACTTTTAACTTATTGCCCAGGTATACTGCTCTTGACAATGTTGTTTTGCCTCTCGTTTACGCGGGTTTATCGAAGAAAGAACGATATGACAGGGGAGAAGAGGTTTTGAAAGATGTTGGGCTGGAAGATCGTATGACGCATAAGCCTAATGAATTATCCGGAGGTCAGCGACAAAGAGTAGCTTTGGCAAGAGCGATGGTTAACAAGCCTTCTATTATTTTAGCTGATGAACCTACCGGTAATCTTGATTCAAAGACTTCTTCAGATATTCTCAGTTTATTTGATCAGATACAAAAAAATGGCAACACGATTATCATTGTAACTCATGAAGAAGATATAGCCAGACATGCCCACCGAATTATCCGTGTAATGGATGGAATGATTGAAGAAGATGTGTTGAATAAGTAATCATTTTTTTGAACAAATACTTTTTCCCTCGTGTTACAGGATAAAAAATGAATATTTACACTAAAACCGGTGATAAAGGAACTACCTCATTGATAGGTGGCACAAGGGTCCCCAAATATCACGATCGAATTGAAGCTTATGGCACTATAGATGAGTTAATAGCCTATATTGGATATTTGCGGGATCATTTGAAAGAGAAATTTTTAACAGATGAATTGTTATTTATCCAGGACCGCTTAATGACATCGGCTTCTATATTAGCCTTTGAAGGAAATGACCACAAGATAAAGATTCCAACTCTTTATGAAGAGGACATACTTCGCCTTGAGAAAGCTATTGACTGCATGGATGAGGAGTTGTCCGAACTGAATTCATTTATATTGCCAGGAGGTCATCCGTTGGTATCTTTTTCTCATATTTCACGCAATGTATGCAGAAGAGCAGAAAGATATGCCCTGAGACTGTATGGAGAGTATAAATTTCCTGACTTGTTATTAAAATTTTTAAATCGTTTATCCGATTATTTATTCGTGTTAGCCAGAAGGTTGGCTAAAGATTTCAAAGTTGATGAAATTTTGTGGATACCAAAAGCATAATAAAATTTTTGTTTTTCCGTAATAATTTTATATTTGCAAAATTTTAACAGCAACTTTAAAACACAGAATTATGTATTGGACACTTGAATTGGCTTCGAAATTGGAAGATGCGCCGTGGCCCGCAACAAAGGAGGAATTAATTGATTTTGCTATTCGATCCGGTGCTCCAATGGAAGTCATTGAAAATCTTCAGGAAATTGAAGATGAAGGCGAAGTTTATGAAAGCATTGAAGATATTTGGCCTGATTATCCCAGTAAAGATGATTTTTTCTTTAATGAGGATGAATATTAGTTATTTCCCTGATAGTAAGAGTATTAATTTACCAAAACCCAAAAGTTTATTATCAAATTAATCATTCGTTTCCCACTTAAATATATCTTTTTTTGATCCCGGGCGGTGATTCTCCAGCCATTTAAAACCTTTAAGTTTAACATCTTCAGCACGATCCAGCGGGGATAAAGTACCTTCCGGGTCGGTCATCATATTTATTTTCGCTACCTGGTTATTCTGGAGTTTAATGATCAGGTTGCTGCTGACAGCTTTGTTTACGCCCACTATTTTTTTATCATCTTTTGTATAGTAAATAGTTTCTCCATTGCCGTATACTTCAACCTTGTATAATTTGTTGTTTTTGAGGAAGCCTGTCATTTCTCTTCCTTTAATTTGATTAAATTTTGTGGTGTCTTCCTGTGTAATGATAAAAGCAGATTGCTTGAGTTTTATTTTATCCAGATGGTTGTTTTTTGTAAAAATATCAATTGAATCTGCTAAGCTCTGTGTACTGTCTGACCAAAGTACCGGATTATGAAACATCTTTATTGTCGAATCTTTTAGGGTGTAGCTAAGAGAATCACACATCCCCTGCAGATCTGTTTTGAATATTTTGACTTTATGGTACGCTCTGAATATCCTGTATTCTTCTGTGGAGTCATAATGAGATTTTAAAGTGTCGGCATGTAAATACAAAGAATCTTTTTCTTCGTCTACATTAATCATCACGGCACTATCGGTAAGAAAAGCATATTGAGGATTTTCAGTATATTCAGAGTAGTTTCCTTTTAATATAATATTTTTAGATGTATCCTGAATGACTGCATTTTGTTTTATTTCCCCATATCCCTTCTTATCGTCATAAAACAAGGTATCTCCCTTTATAATTCTGTCTCCTTTTTTGTATAAAGATTTTTTTCTGAAAAGGAATTGTTCTGTCTTGGTATTATACCAGCCATTTTCACAATAGAGGTAATTATTTTGGCTTAAAATTTCTGTAGGCCCATAGAAATAGGCTATTTCTGAATCAGTATTATATTTTAAAGTATCGGCACGTACGGTGTAATTTGTGTCTACGATTACAACACTGTCTTTGAAGAAAGCAAGATCTTCATTGCTATAATAATGCCCCAGCCTGCTGGTAATTGTCTTGTCTTCATTTATAATTTTTCCGCCATTAAAATAATGCGCGTAATTGTTATTGGAGTTGAAATCTAAAGAATCTGTGTATAGCTGTGCCTTTTGGTCATCGAGTTTGACATTGTTTCTTATTTTGCCAAAACTCTTATCGCCGTTGTATGAAAGAAAATCACCAAACAAATTCAAAGAATCCCCTTTCTTTATATGTACGTTACTAAAAGCATCTATTTTATTTATATTTAAATAGGAGTAGGCACTATCGCAGTACATTGTGAACTCATTATGCTTAAAAGCTACGTCTCCAATAAATTTCCTTATGTTAGGGTTCTTTTCCTTATTGTATTTTAACGCATTAGAATGAAGAATCTCAATCTTTCTTTTTTTTTTCTGGCCCTGTGCAGCAGATTGAACAACTGTTATACATAATGCAACTGTACAAATTATTAAAAGATAGTGCCTGTTTTTCATTTTTTTACCCGGTTAAAAACCTGCCAGTTTATCTAGTTGGATTTGTTATTGCAATGATTGAATCTTTTTTCTATATGCAAATAAGTGTTTTCCTTTTTCTTTGATAGCCAGTTTATTATAAATTCCTGCCTCTTTTTATTGAGTGCCATTTCTTTGATCATATTGTAATCTTCTTTTAGGTTAGCCCGGTGTGGTTCTATTTTCGATCTGATTTTTATGATCTTGAATATGGTTTTTCCGT
>CAZWHH010000335.1:0-3466 GCA_964633615.1 uncultured Bacteroidales bacterium
TATCCTATGGCAATGAGAAACAAATAAATCCCTGTGTCCATAATGCTCAGCCCAATGATTACCTTAATCAGGTTTTTCTTGGTTAACAGGATAAACAGTCCTATGAATATAAGGCCAAAGGCTCCAATGTAAAACATGTAATCGTTTAAAAATTCTGCAAAACTCATGTGCTCTCTTCTATTAAGTTATCAATAATTCCGGCCAGCTCTGAACCAACTTTCAGGCCAACTCCTATGTAAATAATCGGAATAATACCTGCGCTGAACAGACTGCCTGCTTCGCCTTTGGGAAGAAAGTTGAAGAGGAAGTCTTTACCCATGGTGAGTCCCACGATCCCTAACCCAACGAATATCAATCCTCCCAAGACCTCAATAACAGTACTTGCTTTGAATTCTATTCTTTTTCCTTTGCACCCGAGGTACATCAATAAGAAGCCTGATGCTACAATGGCTCCCCCCTGAAATCCTCCTCCTGGTGTTAGATGACCATGAATAAAAATATAAACCCCGACCAGCATCAGAACAGGAAAGAGGAATCGGCAACCCGTATAGACAATCAAACTTGAGGGTTCAACCTTATCTGAATTTTCTCTTTTTTTGTGGCCTGCGAGTAATGCTCCCAATCCCACCGCTACTGTGAATAATACGGTGATTTCTCCGAGCGTATCGAAACCCCGGTAACTGACTACAACCGATGTAACCATGTTCGTAGCTCCTGTCTCTGAAACCCCGTTTTTGTTGAAGTAATCTCCAATAATGGATTCAGGCAGCCCGAATGGTATTGCTTCAAGCGACAAAGCAATGCCTGTAGCAATAACGGCCAATAGTATAATTCCAATTAGCTTTCTCATTCTTCAAATCTTTTGGTTCTTTTAACAGCAATGATAAAAATTCCTGTAACCAGAGCAGCACCGATAGCTGCTTCAGCCATAGCGACATCAGGTGCCTGCAGTGAAAAAAACAGTATAGCTGCCAGCAAACTAACGATACAAGAAGCAATGACAGCATTCATTAGATCTTTGAAGATGGCTGCTGCAACAGCCGATGCTAACATTAATATAATGATTATACTTAGGATGATTTCCATATCTACTCCTTATATCCTTTAAATTTGTTTGTTTGATCTTTTACAGTTTTGTCACAGAGACTTATTCCTTTTTTTATTGAAGCTCTCCCTAGGTTATGACTGGATATAGGATTGGAAATAAGGACAAACAATGCAATAATCAATGTTTTCCAAAACCAATCCGGCTGCATGATACCGACTCCAACTATAGTGAGAAAGCTCCCCAGGGTTGTGCATTTGGTTCCTGCCTGAACTCGGTTATAAATATCAGGCATTCTAAAAACACCAAGACAACCTAGTAGGAGGAAAAGAACACCAATGCCGGATACGATCATACCAAAAATTTCCATAGTTTATATTCCTTTTTCTAAAAAACGTGCAATAGCGATAAGGCCTACAAATGAAATGATTGAATAGACCAATGATACATCCAGATATACATATCTGTTAAAAATGAACCCGAGTAAAACCAACAGAGCAACAGTTGCCGTAGTAGCCGTGTCCATGGAAATTGCCCGGTCAGCTGCAGTTGGCCCTTTTATCATACGGAGGATGCAGAGAAACAATCCGATGCCAATAATAATTACAAAGATCAATTCAATCAATTCCATGATTATATTCCTGTTTTATTTTGTGATACCTATATTATCATACTTATAATCTTTTAGTTGAAAATTACTTTTAGATATTTTTCAAACCTTTCTCCTATTTTCTTGGTAGCTTCCTCCTCGTTATCCGTTTTATAATTGATCCAGTGTATTAAAAGTTTGTCTTCCTGAATATCCAAAGTAAAAGTACCCGGTGTTAGAGTGATGGAATTGGCCAGGATCATTTTTGCCAGGTCTTGTTTAAGTTCTGTTTTTATTATGACTATGCCGGGATTTATTGGTAATTTTGGGTGTATTACTCTATATGCAACATCAATGTTTGCAGCAATTATTTCTTTGAAAAGAACAATAATGTAAACAAGAATATAATAGAGTTTTTTTATGTTTAGGATTGGGAGCCCGATTTTCTGGTAATTTTTATGCAAGGCTGTTGTTAGGATAAGACTCACTGCCACTCCCGTCAATAATTCATCTGCTGCCACACTTAAAGTTAATGCTAACCATATCGCCATTAGGATTAGGAATAAATAAATTGTGTTTTTAAACATAAGTTTGATTTTTCCCATCTGGTCTATCTCTTGAATTATTGATTGGTGTTATAAATATAATGACATAAAGTTATATGGATATTTGTTAAATTAAAATTATATTAGTGTGATATATAGGCTTGTCTTTTGTGATGATCAAACTTCTTTTTTGAGAAGTATATCACATGTTATGTTGTTATCTTAAAAATACCCGGTATTATGCAAGAGCAAATTATAACGAAGAATCAATGTAAAATCTGTGATGAGAAGTCATGTGCAGTATCTGCCTTGAAAGAGGATGAATTAGAATTAATGAGCAGAAATTCATCTCAAGTTCATTTTCAGGAAGAAGAAATGATTTTCAAGCAGAATTCTCCTGCTTCTCACATTATTTTTATTAAACAGGGTCTTGTTAAAGAGCATATGTCTGGTCCTAATAAAAAAGATCAAATTTTGAAAATTGTTAAAGGACCCGCTTTTCTTAGAGTTGCTTCCAAATTGAAATACAATATCAACTCTTATTCAGCAACAACTCTTACAGAGAGTAAAATTTGTTTTATTGATATTGGTGTTTTTAAAGATCTTTTATTTAAGAATTCAAGCTTTTCTTATGAAGTGTTAATCTCTGTTTGTGAAGATGGACTTTATTGTTTTGACAAATTTGTAAATCAAACACAAAAGCATATACACGGTAGATTAGCAGATGCATTGCTGTTTTTTTCGTCAGAAATATACAATGACAGCCACTTTACGTTGCCGATAACAATTACTGAACTAGCGGATCTTATTGGTAGTTCACGTGAAAGTGTTTCCAGGTGTCTTCAGACATTTAAAAAAGAAGAAATTATTGGTTTTAATGGTCAGAAAATTTGTATGAATATACTTGATAAGACAAAGCTTCAAATAATAAGTAAAGCAGGTTAAATACGGGTAATACTTTGTTTACCTTTATCTGATTTTTTTTTGGCTATATTATTTAGCCTCAAAATATAATTTAATTTCTTCAATTTAATCCTTCCACTTACTTAATTTAATCAACTCAATTAACATTTTCTTTTGTATTATTGATATTTACAGCACAATAAAAATACTTTCCTTGAATTTCCCCGGGAATTCATTATACCTATAAATTTAAATTAAACAAACTTTGCAAATGAGAATATTCTCATTATTTTTGAGACATTACGAAAATAGATAAGAAATCATGACACATTTAAAACATGCTGGATTAACGGTCAGCAAGGATGATATTCAGAATTTTTATAT
>CAZWHH010000336.1:0-3462 GCA_964633615.1 uncultured Bacteroidales bacterium
AAATCATTCATCATTTGTACATACACATCGTATGTTGGGTATTTATCCCAGTTCGACATCTCCCCAACAGTTGTTGCCATCTCGATTACTTTTGTCTTATCCTTTGAGGGATGAGTCAGCATAGTGATCTGGTAATCTGTTTTTGTTTTAAGCCTCTCTAATTGTTCATTATTGGCATAAGCGTAAACAGTACCATTTTTATAATTGTCAATGGAAACAATTCGTGTTAATTTTTCCAGCTTTTCTTTATTCTTTATGCTGAATTTGAAATAGTATTCATTCTGCTGGCCATAAGAAAAAGAAACAGTAAAAAAAAGTAAGACAAGCGTTAATCTTACGGTTTTCATAGCAATAGGGTGTGTTTAATATGTTAAAAATTATTCAATAAGGGTCATTTCGTTAATCAGCCGTTCTGCTCCTGCAAATTTATCAATAATAAACAATGCATACCTGATATCCAGGGTAATATTTCTGCATTGAGAAGGATCATACATGTAATCGCTCATAGTCCCTTCCCAGTTACGATCGAAGTTTACACCAATAAGTTCACCATTGGCATTAATCACCGGACTGCCGGAGTTTCCACCGGAGGTGTGATTGGTGGCTATGAAACAAACGGGCAATTCTCCGGTGTCCATTGCATATTTTCCAAAATCTTTACGCTGGAACAGCTTCTTTAATTTATCCGGAATGATATAATCTTTGTTTCCGGTTGCATTTTTTTGCATCACTCCATCAAGCGTTGTGTAGTATCTATACTTTACAGCATCATTTGGGGAGTATCCATCTACTTGTCCATAAGCCACCCGCATGGAAAAATTTGCATCCGGCCAGAAAATTTCATCTTTTTTCATTTTCTTCAGACCCCTGACATATATCCTGTAAAGACTGTCAAGCTGCAGGTTAAATTTGTCATATCCTTTGACAATTTTTCCCCGGTACACCTCAAGAAAACTATTGGACAGTTTATGGGCAGGATCCTCTTTAATCAATGTAGTATCGGCAGGTTCGAAATCATCAATAAATTTATACACCTTATTAGAGTCTGCAAACATGCTCTTATCAAACAGATTGTTTACATAAGCAGAAAAATCTTTATCATATTCAGTGCTTAGGGTTTCGTAAATTTCAGGGTGAAAATCTTTATCAACCTGCTTATAATAAGCTTTCAGCATGTGTTTGGTGATTTCCTTGTCAATAGCCGGCACATAGTTTTTAAAAAATTGATTCGCCCGGTCTTTTAGATTTTCTTTAACCCCATCGTTTTGTTCCTGCATTAAGGCGTTGAATTGAGCTGCAAACCTCATGATCTCAATAGCAGAGTAACCTGCTTCCCTGAAATAATCCATGGCAAGAATATACGGTGTGTAGTTATTGTATGCTTCTGAGAACTCTTCAATCAGGGATCCGTAAATTTTTTCCCTTTTTGAATTATTGGAGGCCCATGTATTGAAATTTCTTTCTAATGTTTGTTTTTTACTGACAGCATTCAGTCTTTTTAATCCTCTTATTTCTCCTTTCCATCGTTTCCAGGAATTGCTTACCCGCGAATGTTTGGTTGCATATTTAATTTTGATGGATTCATTGTTTTCCATATATTGCTCCATCACTTCAAGTCTTTTGTCTCTTAATTTGATTCGCTGTGGGTTTCTTTTACTTACCACCAAATCGATGGCATGAGAAGTTAAATACT
Organism: uncultured Bacteroidales bacterium; assembly: GCA_964633615.1. GTDB lineage: Bacteria > Bacteroidota > Bacteroidia > Bacteroidales > UBA12077 > JAGXLC01. The sequence goes on from CAZWHH010000336.1 coordinate 1,694, forward strand.
GCCGGGTGCTGCCGGGGTATCCCATAACCATTGTGAAATCACCTTTATTAATTCCTTTTAAAGAGATTTTCAAATGCTTCGGGGGTTTATAAGGAACATTTTCTTCATCATACTTAGCCGGTTCATTGTTTTCTCCGGAATAGATCCTGAACAGTGAAAAATCTCCTGTATGTCTTGGCCACATCCAGTTATCTGTATCTCCTCCGAATTTTCCTATAGAGGAAGGGGGAGCTCCTACTAAACGAACATCTTTATATTCTTTGTAAACAAACATGTAGAATTCATTGCCATAATAAAATCTCTTGATTGTTGCTTTATGATTGGTTCCTTCAGTAGCTTTGGCTTTAATCTGTTCTGAAATTTGTTTGATTTTTTGAAGCCTTTCTTTTTCATTGATCTCTTCCGGTAAATTGTTCAGCACCTGATCTGTTACGTCTTCTATTCTTACCAGGAAAGTTGCTTTCAATCCCGGGTTGGCTAATTCGTCCTTCATTGAATTGGCCCAGAAGCCATTTTTCAGATAGTTGTGTTCTATACTGCTGTGTGATTGTATGGCTCCATAGCCGCAATGATGATTTGTGATAATCAGCCCTTTATCTGATATCAACTCGCCTGTGCATCCGCCACCAAAAATAACCACAGCATCTTTTAAACTGGAATGATTAATGCTGTATATATCTTCAGCTGTCAGTCTGAAACCCTTTTTATGCATATCTTCAATGTTAAACTTGCTTAACAGGCTGGGGATCCACATTCCTTCGCCAGCGAATGATTTTGTAAGAAAAGCCAGTATAAGAAAACTGGTGATGCCAAATTTTTTCATAAGATTTACGGTTATAAATTATCAATAAGTTTTTGTATTTCTACGTAAAGTTTTTGTACAGGCAACCCCATGACATTAAAAAAGGAGCCTTCAATTTTTTCAACTCCGATATAACCCAGCCATTCCTGGATTCCATAGGCTCCTGCTTTGTCAAAAGGTTCATATTTATCAATGTAATACCATATCTCTTTATCTGTCAGTTCTTTGAAGAAAACATCTGTTTTAGAAGAGAAGGAAGTTTTTTGATTCAAAGTACGGATACATACTCCCGTGTAGACCTGGTGAACTTTTCCGGAAAGTTTTTTTAATATCTCATACGCTTCTTTTTCACCTTTGGGTTTATGAATGACCTCTTCATCCATCCATACAATCGTATCAGCGGTAATAACTATGGTTCTTTCATTGATTTCATCATCAAAAGCTTCTGCTTTTTGATTGGCCAGGTAAAGAGGAATTTCTTTTTGTACCAGATGGTCCGGATAATTTTCTTCGTCCATCTTCTTGAGTTTCACATCATATTTAATCCCTAATTCTTTTAGCAAATATTGTCTTCTGGGTGATTGAGAACCCAAAATGACATGAAACTGTCCTAATTTTTCGTAGAAACTCATAATACTTGATTTTGAATAACGTATCTGACGATAACTGAATATAAAATGCCTAAAAGCATGATAATTTTAAGGATGTTTCCAATATCTTTGAATTGTTTTTTGGTTTTTGCTTTTATTAATTTTCCAATCAAAAATAAAAAAGGCAGGTACAAAAACAAAGAGAAATAAATGATTGTTATTGGGTCATTTAAAAAGGTAAAATATAAATAATTTAAAGCTCCTATCACGATTAGCGATAGGATGATGGTAATTATTTTTGAGGCCTTCACTCCTAAAACAACGGGGAGTGAATTTCTGCCATAGGCGCTGTCTCCTTCAAAGTCCTCAATATCTTT
>CAZWHH010000337.1:0-3442 GCA_964633615.1 uncultured Bacteroidales bacterium
ATCATTGATAGTAATCTGAAGATCATCCAATCGAACAAAACATTCATTGACTATATGGGTGAGGAAGCCTATTCCATTAATGAAGTGATCCCTGGCCTGGTGGGAGCCGATCTGAAAACCCTTCTCCCCCACAACATCTATAATTTGTTCCAGCATGTGCTTAACAACCAGCAAAACATCATCAACAGGGATATTCACCTGGACGAAAAACTTCTAAATCTTTCTATTTTCACCATACGAAAAGGCAAGATTGTCGGAGCTGTTTTCCGTGATATGTATTCCCCTGAAATAAGAAAGGAACAAGTCATCAAAAGAGTTACTGAAGCCATTGACAAAAACCTGGAAATGGTACAGAAAATAGGCTATCTCCTCGGTGAAGGCGCATCAGAAACCGAACAAATGTTAAATTCAATCATTGAATTTTACAAAGAGGAAAAGAATAAAGAAAATCAGTAAGGATGAACGATAACTTTCATATAGATGTGGACATACAGCGCAAAAACCATGAGGGAGAAAGAATTTGTGGCGATGTATTCCTTTCTGAAAAATTCAAAGAAGAAAACAGACTGATCATCCTTCTCTCCGATGGGCTGGGACATGGAGTAAAAGCAAATGTACTTGCCAATTTAACGGCTACCATGGCTCTTAATTTTGCCAAAGAACATAAAGAAGTGCACACAATTGCTGATATTATCATGAATACTCTCCCTGTAGATAAAGAGAGACAAATCAGTTATGCTACTTTCACCATTATCAATATAAACCATACAGGAGAAACAACTATTCTGGAATATGACAATCCCCAGACCCTTATTTTCCGGGGTAAAAAATTATTCAGCCCTAACTGGAAGTGCATTGTGCTGGAAAGTGAAAAGAACAGGGGCAAAGAGATAAAAAGCTGTACTTTTCAGGCCAAAAAAGAAGACAGGATTGTTTTTTGTTCTGACGGAGTAGTTCAGTCGGGCCTGGGAACAGAAAAATACCCCTTTGGATGGGGACATGAAAATTTCACTGAATTCCTGAAACGTTTGCTAACCAATAATCCCGGAATCTCTTCCAGTAAGCTTACTTTAAAGGTTATTAATATGGCCTTTCAAAATGACCTTTACCATGCAAAAGATGATACCAGCTGTGGTTCTGTATATTTCAGGGAACCCAGGAGACTGATAATATCCACAGGCCCTCCATTTGATGAAAAAAAGGACAAAGAACTGGCCGATAGGGTGAATCAATTTGAAGGCAGTAAAATCATTTCAGGGGCAACAACTGCAGATATTATCAGCAGAGAGCTTGACAAAGAAATTACGGATAGTTTTGAATTTGAAGATCCGGATCTCCCTCCTGTTTCATACATGGAAGGGATTGACCTGATCACGGAAGGAATCCTCACGCTAAGTAAAGTTTCAGAAATATTACAAGAGTACCACAACAACTACTCTCTGAGAAAAGGACCGGCTGATCAAATTGTTAAAATGCTGAAGGAAAGCGATGAAATTCATTTTGTCATAGGAACAAAGATCAACGTGGCACACCAGGATCCCAGTCTTCCCGTTGAACTTGAAATACGCAGGACAGTGGTAAAAAGAATAGCCCAAATACTTGAAGAAAAATTTTTAAAAGAAGTCAGTTTGAAATATATTTAACCTCTTAAGGAAGTGAGAGATTGATGATACCCTCATTCACAAACTGCAGAGAAAACACGATGAATAATAATCATATCATCGTGGCAAACTTAAAGCATTAAAAGTGAATGTATTATAAGCAATTTGTTCATATTAAGGTAATCACAAAAAAATAACCCTATGCAATATAAAACTTTTCTTTTCTTACTGTTTTTTCCTCTCCTTTTATCTGCACAAAATTCCAGGACAGATACCCTTTCCGTGCTTTTCCTGGGTGACATCATGGGGCATGACAGCCAGATAAATGCGGCTTATGAGCCGAAAACCAAATCTTATCAGTTCGATTCTTATTTTACTCATTTAACAGACATCTTTGAGCGTGCTGATATAACTGTCGCCAATCTGGAATTAACCTTAGCCGGCCCCCCTTTCAAAGGTTATCCGAGATTTAGTTCGCCAGATGTACTTGCGCACTCCATAAAAAAGGCAGGAATCGATGTGCTGACCACAGCTAATAATCATTCATGCGACAGGGGTGACAAAGGAGTAAACAGAACCATTGATATACTGGATTCACTTGAAATAAAACACACAGGAACATTTAAAGACAGTGCCGACAAAAAAGCAAACCACCCTCTGATTATTGAAAAAAATAACATTAAATTAGCCTTTCTGAATTACACGTATGGAACAAACGGATTATCAGTATCAAAACCCACTTCAGTAAATTACATCAGATGGGAAAAAATCAAACATGACATCCAAATGGCGCAGAAATCAAATCCGGATCAGATCATTGTTCTGTTCCACTGGGGCAAACAATACGAATCATACCCAAATGAAGGTCAGGAAAAACTAGTTAATTATTGCAGGAATCTTGGAGCAAATATTGTCATTGGTTCCCACCCCCATGTACTTCAAAAGATGGAGTGGATCAAAAAAGAAAAGAAAGAATCTTTCGTGGCTTATTCTCTTGGAAACTTTGTATCGAACCAGAGAAAAAGAAGAAGGGACGGAGGAGCCATGGTTCAACTCTCCTTAACAAAAACCGATTCAACCCTTTCCATTGCCGAAGCAGGATATTATCTCACATGGGTACACAAACCTGTAAAAAATAACAAATCCCTGTTTGCAATATTACCCGTAAATAAATTTGAATCGCAGGCTCCGGAGACTTTTAAAAAAGCAGATAAGGAGAAAATGCAACTCTTTCTGAAAGATAGCAGAAAGCTATTGAATAAAGAAAATATTAATGTCCATGAATATCATTACACGGACAGTCTGAAGGTTTGGCAATTAAAAAATATAAACTGCAGCCAACCGCTTAGTAAGTAAAATCTATTCCCTTCTCTTCAATATATTGTTTCAGTGACTTATTCATCCATTGTGCAGCAAACTGATCATTGGCTGAGACATATATTTCAAGCTCCGTATCTTCTGTAAAACCTGAATCTTCCAGCAGCTTCCTTACCACCTCCGGGTTTGACAGTCTCAGATACAGTGAGTGAGAGGCTGATGAATTATAAATGTTCCCCAGAAACTTGAAAAATTTCTCCCGGTCCTTTGGTGCAATATAGGTAAACAACATCTTATTTTCATCAAGATAGGGACGAAACTCTTTCATTTTCTGAATCAAGTGGTCAAATTCATGCATGTTTCGTAAGTTATTTCTGCCTCTCACAACAATTGGTCATAAAAAAATGTAATTCTTCTTAAAAGCAAAGTTGCTTATTACAGCGTAAAACGTATAGATAAGGCACCTCCGTAACCCCAGAAACCCGGATAGCCTGTTAAGTTAAAAGTAGGCTTCCAGTCAGCAC
>CAZWHH010000338.1:0-3435 GCA_964633615.1 uncultured Bacteroidales bacterium
AGGCTGCCCGGATGCGAAATGATTCTCTGGATCATATTTTATTGCATGGTCCGCCGGGACTTGGAAAAACCACCCTTGCCAATATTATTGCCCATGAAATGAAAGTGAATTTAAAACTGACTTCAGGTCCGGTACTTGATAAACCCGGAGATCTTGCCGGTTTACTTACCAACCTGGAAGAGGGAGATGTTTTATTTATCGATGAAATTCACCGGTTAAGTCCTGTTGTGGAAGAGTACCTCTACTCGGCCATGGAGGATTTTCAGATTGACATTGTTATAGATAAAGGTCCGAGCGCCAGGAGCGTACAGCTCACATTACCTGAATTTACCCTAATTGGCGCCACTACACGTTCCGGTCTTCTTACCAGTCCGTTAAGAGCACGTTTTGGAATTAAATCTCATCTTGAATATTATGATGCAGACATTTTAAAATCAATTGTAAAAAGATCAGCCGATATTTTAAACGTGCTGGTTAAAGACAAAGCTGCAGAGGAAATTGCTTTAAGAAGCCGGGGTACGCCGAGAATTGCAAATGCCATACTGCGCAGGGTAAGGGATTTTGCCCAGGTGAAAGGGGACGGTACAGTGAATCTGGAAATTACCAAATATTCCTTAGAGGCATTAAATATCGACAAACATGGGTTAGATGAGATGGATAACCGCATCCTGGGAACTATAATTGATAAATTCAGTGGGGGGCCTGTTGGTTTAAATACCATATCAACCGCTGTTGGTGAAGAAAGTGGAACGATTGAAGAGGTGTATGAACCATTTTTGGTGAAAGAAGGATATATTAACAGAACGACCCGGGGAAGGGAAGTTACTTTTAAAGCTTATAAGCATTTAAATAAAGAGTATCGAAAAGGCGGGAATGAGCAAACTTTGTTTTGATAAAATATTTTGAAATTTAAGCTTAATTAAAAGCATTTGATATTTTTTCCAGTTTTTTCACATCCAGGAGTTTTATCTTCCTTCCTTTTAGATCAATCAGCTTGTCCTGTTTAAATTCTGAAAGCAGACGGATGACTGATTCTGTTGCTGTTCCTACTATATTGGCCAGCTCTTCGCGAGTAAGGGAGACTTGTAATTCATCTTCCTCGTTCAACCCAAAATTTATTTTAAGTTTAATTAATACTTCTGCCAGCCTTTCTCTTACAGTTTTCTGCGCGATATCGGTAATGAATGAATTGGCCTCTCCCAGTTCCTTACAGCTTTGTTGCAGCACACCCATGGCAAAATCTCCATTTTGCTTGATTAAGGAGACCAACAGATCGCCCGGAATAAAACACAACTGACTTTCCTGAATGGTTTTAGCAGAAGAACAGGCAAGATCACCACTTAAAATGGAACGATATCCGATAATATCTCCTCTTTTAGCAAAATAAATGATTTGTTCCCTGCCATCGATTCCTGTTTTGTAAATTTTTACAATGCCCTGATTGATACAATATAAACCATTTGTTCTGCTTCCTTCGTGATAGATTTCAGAACCTTTTTTGTAAGTATTGCATGTTTTTTCGTCATTCAACAATTGCTTCTCTTCCTCTGTTAAATGCTTAAAAACCGTATCGTTGCTGTCGATACAGTTAAAACCATTTGAATTAGCTGATTTTATCATTATTTTTGCAATTTAGAGGCGTTTATATAATTATTTCTATAAACAAAATTAATATATTTTTGTTAAAAACGTTATAAATAGCTAAATATTTGAATATATGGAAACTTCTGTAAAAATTGACCACAAAGGAAAAATGGCTTTTGAAGGTGAGGTAAACGGGCATACCATTACAATAGATGCTGATCCGAAAGTAGGAGGAGAAAATAAAGGGCCCAAACCCAAACCTTTTATGCTTTTATCACTGGCCGGATGTACGGGGATGGATGTAATCTCTATTCTTCGTAAAATGAGAGCTGAACCGGATCATTTTAATGTGGAGGTTCAGGCCGATCAGACGAAAGAACATCCGGTATATTATAACAAAATGCATGTAATTTATAGTTTTGAAGGCAATGACCTGCCTGAAGACAAACTCAAAAAGGCGGTAAGCTTATCAGAAGAACGTTACTGTGGTGTAAGCGCTGTATATAAACAAGTGATAGAAATAACCTCCGAGATCAGGGTGAATGGAAAGAAGATAGACTAAAAGCAAAGAGTAATTTTTAAATATAAATCCATTGCTTATATTAAAATGGCAATGGATTTTTTATCAGAATTTTGACTTAAATTGATCTAAAAAGCGAATGTCGTTTTCAAAATACAACCGCAGGTCATTCACGTTGTATTTTAATTGGGCAATTCTTTCTATTCCCATACCAAATGCATATCCTGAATATTTTGAACTGTCTATATCCGAATTATCAAGTACATTGGGATCTACCATTCCACAACCCAGGATTTCCAGAAAACCCGTGTATTTACAGACATTACACCCTTTACCTCCACATAATGTACAGGATATATCCATTTCAGCAGACGGTTCTGTAAAAGGGAAATAAGAGGGGCGAAATCTGATTTTAGTTTCCTTACCGAACATTTCCTGCGCAAAATAGAGTAGAATCTGCTTAAGGTCGGCAAATGAAATATCTTCATCGATATAGAGCCCTTCTACCTGGTGGAATATACAATGAGCACGTGCGCTGATGGCTTCATTCCTGAACACCCTTCCCGGAGAGATGGTCCTGATCGGAGGCTGGTTGTCTTTCATAACCCTGACCTGAACAGAAGACGTATGGGTGCGGAGCACGACATCGGGTGAACGTTGTATGAAGAAGGTATCCTGCATATCCCTGGCCGGATGCTCCGCGGGAAAATTTAATGCTGTGAATACATGCCAGTCGTCTTCAATTTCCGGACCTTCCGAAATGGTAAATCCAACCCGGTTGAAAATATCAATAATTTCTTTTCTGATAAGAGATATAGGGTGACGGGAGCCTGGTTCATAAGGTTTCGCCGGAGCCGTCAGATCAATTTTTTGTTTATTACCTTCTTGTTTTGCCTGCCTCGAAAGCTGTTCTATCTTTTTTTGTGCCTCTTTTTTTAATTCATTGATTTTTTTACCCACTTCAGGTTTTTCTTCTTTTGGAACTTCTTTGAATTCAGCAAAAAGTTCATTGAGCAAACCTTTTCGTCCAAGATATTTTATTCTTAATTGTTCTATTTTATCCGGATCGGTGGAATCAAATGTTTTTATTTCCTGTAAATATTGATTTATTTTTTCAATCATTCTGACTGTTTTTTAATAATCTCCTTATGGTTGAAATAATTTATAATGGCTTTTTTATAAATTTTATCCTCTTCTATATCCTCTCCGTTAGAATTTTCAGCGAGCTTTTTTTTGTCCTCTTCATTTAAAAAATTCATAATAAAAATGGAGGCAAAATTAATAACTTTTGTTTTTAATTGTTGATCAAGTTTTTCAAATCCATATCCCAA
>CAZWHH010000339.1:0-3429 GCA_964633615.1 uncultured Bacteroidales bacterium
GAACTGTTGATGGACGTGTTGTATATGTTTATGCACAAGATTTTACTGTTTTTGGAGGCTCTCTATCAGAGGCTTTTGCTCAGAAAATATCTAAAGTAATGGATATGGCCATGAAAGTTGGTGCGCCGGTTATTGGGATTAATGATAGTGGGGGTGCACGTATACAGGAAGGTGTTACCAGCCTTGGTGGTTATGCTGAAATCTTCGAAAGAAACATTTTGGCTTCAGGCGTTATTCCGCAGATTTCTGCTGTTTTTGGTCCTTGCGCAGGTGGAGCGGTTTACTCACCGGCTTTGACTGATTTTATCATGATGACAGAGGAGTCAAGTTATATGTTTGTTACTGGTCCTAAGGTAGTTAAAACAGTGACAGGTGAAGAGATTTCGGTTGAAGACCTGGGAGGTGCAGACGTACATGCTTCCAAATCCGGAGTTTCTCATTTTAAGGTAGAAGATGAAGAAGAAGGTTTATTGCTTATACGTAAGCTTTTGACTTATTTGCCTGCCAATAACCTGGAAGAACCTCCGGTGACCGAATGTGACGATCCCATTGATCGTCTGGATGATGCTTTGAATGAGCTTATACCAGAGAATCCCAATGAACCATACGATATAAAAGAAATTATTTATAGTTTAGTGGATTACAGTGAATTTTTGGAAATTCACCGGCATTATGCAAAAAATATTGTGATAGGATTTGCTAAGTTTGATGGATTGCCGGTAGGAATTGTTGCGAATCAGCCAAATTATCTCGCAGGGGTACTGGATATTGATGCCTCCCGTAAAGCTTCACGCTTTGTGCGTTTTTGTGATGCCTTTAACATACCCATTGTAACCCTGGTTGATGTTCCCGGCTTTTTACCGGGCAGTAACCAGGAATATGGAGGAATTATAACCCACGGTGCCAAATTAATGTTTGCTTATGGTGAGGCTACAGTACCGAAGGTAACAATTACACTCAGAAAATCTTATGGAGGTGCTCATGATGTGATGAGTTGTAAGCAACTGCGGGGCGATATGAATTATGCATGGCCTACAGCCGAAATTGCTGTAATGGGGGCTCAGGGAGCTGTGGAAGTACTCTATGGAAAAGAAATAAAGAAGATTGATGATGAGGAGGAAAAACAAAAATTTATCAATGAAAAGGTGGAAGAATATAAAAATAAATTTGCAAATCCATATCAGGCGGCCAGCTTAGGTTATATTGATGATGTGATTGAACCAAGAAACTCCAGGTTCAGAATTATCAGAGCGTTGCAGATGCTGTCAACTAAAAAAGACCAAAATCCACCAAAGAAACATTCAAATATACCACTATAAAGACTAAAGATGATGATTATAAGCAACATATCATTTGATTTTTCCGCAGTAGGTCAGCAGGGAATTACCGTGGCAATAATTGGTTATTTAATTGTCTTTCTTGCACTTGTTTTGTCATTCTTTGTATTTTCCAATATCCCGAAAATTCTTTATTATAAAACACGTAAAGAATTGAAAAAACAAAAGAAACAACAGGTTGTAAAGGGTAATGATATCCATCTGTCGGGAGATGTCACAGCAGCAATTGCTTCTGCTTTGTATTTATATTATAATGAACTTCATGATCCGGAAAGCAATGTGATAACTATTAAACGAGTAAGAAAACGTTATTCCCCGTGGAGTTCAAAAATATATAGTTTAAGAAAATGGCCAACAAAATAAAAGAAAACAATGAAGAAATTTAAGTTCAAAATACGTGGTAACTCTTACGATGTTGAAATTAAAGAAATTGAGGACAGCATTGCTAAAATAGAGGTAAATGGCACGGAGTACGAAGTGGAGATTGAACAAAAAGAAACGACCCCGTCGAAAACCCCAAAATTAGTTCGTTCTCAGATTCAAACCAAGCGTAGCGACAGTAAAATCAAAAAGAAAGTTTCAAGCCGGGCCACAGAGGTGAAAGCTCCTTTGCCGGGGAACATTTTTAAAATATTGGTCAGGGAAGGTGACGAAGTTAAGAAAGGGGACAATATTATGATTATGGAAGCCATGAAGATGGAAAATAATGTGTTGGCTGAGAAAGATGGCACCATTTCAAAAATAAAGGTGAGTGAGGGCGACTCTGTATTACAGAATGATGTTTTAGCTGAGATAGAATAATTATAAATAAAATATTCGGAATAATCATGAAGAAATTATTCAAATCATATACACTACTAATTATATTTTTGCTTTCTACTTTCACTTTGGCTTTTCCACAAAATGAAATGAAAAGTAAGTTGACCAATGGAAAGTGGATTAACTATACCGATAAAATAAAAAAAAGCGAAGATGGGGAAAGTGTCAAACGCTATAAATTTCTTCAGTTTAATGAAGAGGGTACTTTACGTTTAGACTCTGTTAAGACCAGGTATCATGGAGAGTGGGAAATAGATAACAACAATAATGTTATCCTTAGATTTCACAATACCTCCATACCAAATAAAAAAGGATATCTGGCCAATGGAAAATTAATAATTGATGGACAAAAATATAAAAATCGTCCGGGAGCTGTTGCCGGACTTCTTAGTTTTTATGAATACTCTGGTTTTGGAAATGTTACATGGGGTCATATTATCATGTTATTCGTTGGTTTATTTTTTATTTTCCTGGCCATCCGCTTTAAATATGAACCCTTATTACTTATTCCAATTGGAGTGGGTATAATTATAGGAAATATTCCTTTCTTTCAGGCTGTTGACTTTAACCTTAAGCTGGGAATATATGAAGAAGGAAGTGTAATGCATTATTTGTATTTTGGAGTTAGACAAGGAATTTACCCTCCGCTCATATTTTTAGGTATAGGGGCAATGACAGACTTTAGTTCACTGATCTCTAACCCCAAGTTGATGTTGTTGGGTGCAGCCGCACAGATCGGTATTTTCTTAACCTTTTTAGGATCACTGGTATTGGGTTATACACCTGCTGAAGCAGGAGCTATCGGTATTATCGGCGGGGCTGACGGACCCACAGCTATTTTTCTCTCTTCAAAATTAGCTCCCCAATTGATCGGTCCAATAGCTATTGCAGCCTATTCATACATGGCTCTGGTACCGGTAATTCAACCCCCGTTTATGCGATTGTTATTGTCTAAAAGAGAACGGCGGATTGTGATGAAACCTCCCCGTTCGGTTTCAAAACTTGAAAAAATATTATTCCCGATCATTGGTTTGCTTCTGACAGCCTATATATCACCAAGTTCATTGCCTTTGTTGGGTATGCTGTTTTTTGGCAATATTTTGAAAGAATCAGGTGTAACAAGGAGATTGGCAAATACAGCCAGCAATTCTTTAATTGATATTGTTAATATTTTATTAGGTCTCACTGTTGGAGCTTCAACACAGGCCGATGTATTCCTTACCCCAAAGTCATTATTGATTTTTGGATTGGGTGCCCTTTCATTTATGATAGC
>CAZWHH010000340.1:0-3420 GCA_964633615.1 uncultured Bacteroidales bacterium
TTTCTCAATATTTTCGTTATTCCGGTGGTTTACTATTTAATTCATCAAAAAAATGAAAAAAATGAAAATTAAAGCAATCATATGGGCCATCCTTTTTATTTCAGTGAATAATCTGAGCATGGCGCAAACACAAAAGGAGCCATTGAAGGCAATAGAAAAAAACAACCTTCAATTACAGGCTGCCCGAAAATTAAAAAAACAGAGGAGCCTGAAGGCACATACAGGGATTTATCCAAAGCCTTTATCGATTAATTATGGCTATTTCCCCGATAACAATACGGTGGTTGATCAGAAACAAACATTCAATATTACTCAAACGCTACATTGGCCAGGTGCCTATAGTAATATGAAAAAGCTCGCGGGATCGCGAACAGAACTCGCTGAGCTATTGTATGAAAAACAGAGACAGAACATTCTTTTTCAGGCTCAGAAGCAATTAATTGAATTGGTTTTTATTAAGAAGAAACTTGAACGACTGGATAAAAGGGTTAAGGATTCAAGACAAAAAGTTGAAGCTACCGAAAAAAAGGTTGAAGCAGGAGATGCAAACGTACTTGAACTGAACAAATCCAAATTTCACCTCCTTAGAATGGAAAGAGCTTTCAGGAAACTTCATATTAGACATGATGAAATCATGCAACAGTTGAAAAAATTAAATGGAGGACAAAATCTTAAAATGGAAAGTCTGAATTATCCTGTTTTCGGAAACCTAAGCCTGGATTCACTGATTTCTGAAAAGAAAGAACTAAGCCCCTCGATAAAGATTGCGGATAAAAATAAAGAACAATCAAAATCAATGGTTGAACTGCAACGTTCCTTAAACCTTCCTGATTTAACATTCGGGTATGGTTCGGAAACAGTAGGCAATTCAAGTTTCAAAGGAATGCTGATGGGGTTGAATATTCCACTATGGTCGAACAAAAACAAAGTAAAGGCAGCAAAAGTAAACATTCAACATGCAGAGGTTGAACTGAAAAACGAAATGCTGGAGCTGGAATCAGAAACAAAAAGACAGTACCAGACTTATGTATCGCTCAAAGAAAATTTAAAAGAATATAAGTCTGCTCTGGATAATATTCAAATTATCAAATTGTTGAAGAAATCTATGGAACTGGGTAAGATTTCTATCATTGATTACTTCAGGGAAATTCAGTATTACTATGAAATATACGACGAGTATCTGCAGCTTGAGAGAGAATACTATCTGGTGCTGGCCAGGTTGTATAAATATAAGTTGTAAAGAGGTCTTAGGACCTATTGTTCTATTGTTAAATTGTTACATTGTCAGGGGAATTCACATATTATTATCCTGATTTTCCCTTACGCATATATACACTAAAAATTACAGATGAAATTGTTGTATTATTTAATGGAGGTGAAAAGATGGCCCTACAAACCAAATGAGTAGTTTAAATATTAATTGGATGGAGGCATGTGCTTTTGCACGCCGAATTTTAGAAGCTCTGCATGATAATGAAATTTACATAGAGCATAAAGAAAGAGAATTAAAAAACAATAACGGAGATAGTGATATTATCTTATACCTAAGTTGAGCGGTTTGAACAGCCTGTCCCGATTTTTATCGGGAAAGTGAAAAAGCGCTTTACTTAGTTATAACCCCGATTTAGAAATTGTTGCATTTCACCGAATAGGTGAAGTGAAATGCAAACAATTTCTTATCCCCGACACTTCGTGTACGGGGCAGGCAGTGAGCGAGAACCTTTAGCTCATGACCGAAGGGAATAATCGCTCAATTTGGGTTATAAAAACAAACACTATGAGAAGCAAAATAGCAAAAAGAATTCTGGATAAAACACCCAAAGAGGTTGAAATTTTTGCTCGTATGTATGGCGATTTGGTTGTTAGAATTAATAGTTTACTAAAAGAAAAAGTTCCTGAGATAAGCTACAAAATTCAGTTTTAGGCTTAAGCAGGCTAAAAAGAAACCCATGAAGTATTAATCCCGATGAAGCGGCTGTCGATCAAACATTTTGTCTTTAAAAGTGTTAAAGAAAGAAAACCGGAAATACTATGAAAAAATCAGCACAATTAAGTATAACAGGCATTCTGATATTTGCAATATCCATTTTGTCCTCTGTGTACAATACCACAGCTGCTCAACAAACTTCAGAGGCAGAAAAGAAGAAAATCCTTTTTGTGGTTACAAGTCATGATAAACTGGGGAATACCGGAAAAAGCACAGGATTTTACCTCAGCGAGGTAACGCATCCATGGAATGTTTTGCATTCCGCCGGGTATGAAATTGACTTTGTCAGTCCGAAGGGAGGCAAAGCGCCAGTAGATGATTTTGACATGTCGGATCCGGTGAATAAAAAGTTCTGGGACAACGAATACTACCGAGAAAAGGTTCAGAACACCATGAAACCTTCACAGGTAAATCCCGGCGAATATGTCGCTATTCACTACGCAGGAGGCCACGGGACAATGTGGGACTTCCCTGATAATGAGAAAATAGCTTCAATTACGAGCAAGATCTACGAAAAAAACGGGGTGGTAAGTGCGGTATGTCACGGTCCCGCAGGTCTTGTCAATGTGAAATTAAGCAGTGGGAACTACCTGGTAGATGGCAAAAAAGTAAGTGCTTTCACAAATGAGGAAGAAAAAGCCGTGAAACTGGACACAGTAGTGCCGTTTTTACTGGAAAGCAAGCTCAAGGATCGTGGTGCAGAATTCGAACAATCCGGTAACTGGCAAAAACAGGTTTCGGTTGACGGGCGCCTTGTGACAGGCCAAAACCCGCAATCTGCTACCGCAGTGGGTGAAAAAACGTTGAAAAAACTCAAAGAATTAAAAGAAGCAGGAAAGTGATATTCGTTTACAATTAAATGCTGAATTTCACCACAGTGCCCTGTTAAGTTTTCTTCAAAGGGACAGAAGATATTTTGTTCAGGCCTAACAATATTTCTATTCTTATTATTAATAAGGTTAGATGTTTTATTCTAAGTCTAAGTATAGGTTTTGACAGATGAATCGTTTGACAGGATAAATTTGTGTGTTTTTTATTTGAATATTTTATAGAATTTGATGAATATTTTTTTCAAAAACGGATTCAAACTGCAACCAATTGATGAAAAATATTTTATAGTTCTTTGACTTATTCATAGTTTTTTATAACCTGATAAAAGCTCTGGGAATCTCTTTAAAAAGTGTTATTTTTATGCAACAAATTCTTTATAAATAAGTATAAAAACGCAAAAGTCCAATTCTTATGATTGGGCGATTTTTGTTTTATATTAAGCATGAGAATAAACCAGGCATCAAAAAAGACAAACACTACCTCTTTTATATCAGAAGCTAAACTTTTGGAATATGCTGATAAAGTGGTTGCCAGATATGTATTTCAGGGAACAATCCCGGAAAGGGAGCGAGAGGATGTGAAGATGTCTATTGTGGAACGTT
>CAZWHH010000341.1:0-3420 GCA_964633615.1 uncultured Bacteroidales bacterium
GAGTTTCCGTTCAGGTCGGTGGGACCTGAGCCGGCTATGAAGATTACCAGCGGTGCTGACTGATTCCTTTGTGGCTGTGTCAGGACAGAATGAATAACCACACTGTCGATTTTGATGAACAGGGTATCTGTCTTTTGAGCCTGCAGAGCCAGGGCTCCAAACAGAATAAACGTAAGAATCGTTGTCTTTTTCATATCAGAGAAAAATTTGCATTAATTGATTGGTTATAAGTTGGTTAATTACCATTGAAATCACAATAGCCACGAAGAATAAGATGCCTGAACGGGGTGGTTTTATATTGGCAGAAACCCTGAAAGCATTATACATCCAGGTAACAAGCCAGATAGTTGTTATGAGTGTTAAAATGATCAGAATTATGGCAAGGCCCATTTCACCAGTAGTCATGTGAATCGGTTCTCCCTGGTCTAAATAAATGTGCAACATATATTTACCAAATTTTTCCATGGAACCGGAGAAACCAAAAATGGCTGCTAACAGATAAGGAGCCCGTGCCAGTGCCTGTGTCCCGAAAATGTCTACAATTCTAACCGAGCTGGAGGAGGTCAGAGAAAGCAGGTAGATGATTATGGAAAATACCAGCCAGTTGGCCAGGTTTTGGAAGACATAATACATGAGTGGCATTTCGAATGAGGTCTTCACTGATATCGCATCAGGGAAATGGATGTTGCTGAAATAACCGATGACAGATGTTAATAGGATTATAATTAACCCAATTATCAGCGATTTGCTACCGGCAATATAATGAAATGGATTGATGAATTTTCTCATTGCTCAGAATTTTTTTTATGGTTTTCAATTTTCTGTATCAGATCATTCAGCATGTTCCTTACGGTGGGATAGCTTAACTTGAGTTTTTGTGCCATAATTTTCAGGCTGCCGCTGCTTTGGACAAAATCGAGAATAAACTTCTGTTCCTCTTTATCCAGTTTAAGCAGGAGCGGCATATCAAACGAACCACTTATATCTGTTCCGCATGAATCGCAATGCAGGCTTTGCACTTTTAGCTCCGAATGACAACTCGGACATGTAATGGGTAAAAATTTATTCATTTGTTTAAGATTTGTTTTACAAATATAAAAATAAGTTTAATATAATCAAATAAAATTTCAATAAAATTAAATAAAGATTGAATTTATTAGATTTGTTTTTAATTATATTGATTGTGAAGAATCTTGCTAAACAATGAATCATCATGAATGTTGGTTAATCGAATAGCACTACCCTGAATGGGGCTTTAAAGGATTAATATAATATTCCGTACCTCCGGCACTTGGGTCTTGAGGGAGATTTCAATCTGCCGGCATTTCGTCCCTGACGGGACTGCTGATTCTGAATTGAAGATTAATAACTGGAGATAACCTGGCTTTAAATCTTTAAGCCCGTTAGAGCTGACATCCCGGTAGCAGAAAATATTGTATGGATTTACAAAAGTCCCGTCAGGGACGAAATATTTATTGAAGATTCTTAATGATCTCCTGAATTAATTTCCGTATAAATAAACCCCTGCTCCATTTTCTCCATCATTAATCTTACCATGAAAAGTTTCGCTCATGGTTTCTTCTCTTGTGTCGGGCTTCAGGTAGCGGGCAATTACATCCACCTTGTTGTTGTCGTAGATTTTAATTTTTACATAATTATACACATAGCCTTTGCCAAGTGGGTTTTCAATGAGTTTTGTCTGTGAAGTTGATACGAAAGCATGTTTATTTCCGAAGAGATCCTTGCTAAAATACTCGTAAACATTCATGGGCATACCTCCAATGGCATCCACTGATTCTTCCTGAATTTCTCCGTCCACTTCAAGTTTGCATTTTGCATAATGCAATACTGTGTTAACTGTATGACCGGCAGTAAGATAATCCATAAGTTCCTGGAAACTTTTAACCTGATCTTTTTTCTGGCTGAAAATTTGCGTTGTTGCAATGAGCAGTAAGCTCAAAAGAATGATTGTTCGTTTCATAATTTTTTATCATGGTAAGACATAAGCTTACGAAAGCACTGATTTTACTTTATCTGCAATTACTTTTCCATCGGCTTTTCCTGCCAGTTGTCTTTGGGCAATTCCCATTACCTTGCCCATGTCTTTCATGCTTTCAGCACCAGTTT
Source organism: uncultured Bacteroidales bacterium (assembly GCA_964633615.1). Taxonomy (GTDB): domain Bacteria; phylum Bacteroidota; class Bacteroidia; order Bacteroidales; family UBA12077; genus JAGXLC01. The sequence goes on from CAZWHH010000341.1 coordinate 2,128, forward strand.
CTTCAATAATTTTTTCAATAATTTCTGTGAGTTCCTCATTACTCATTTGTTCCGGAAGATAATTTTCAATGAATTTTGCTTCATTGAGTTCCATTTCTGCCAGTTCAGGCCGATTTTGTTGCTGGTAGATCTCAGCGCTTTCTTTTCTTTGTTTTACCAATTTCTGAATGATCTTAATCTCTTTTTCTTCTGAGATATTTTTATCCGCTCCTTTTTCAGTTTTAGCAAGCATGATGGCCGTTTTTATTGAGCGCAAAGCTTCCGTTTTTTCTTTTTCTTTGTTTTTCATAGCGGTTTTCAGGTCCGCTTCAATTTTTTCCAGTAGTGCCATAATTCGATCCCTCCGTTGTTTTTATTATTAATCTACATTGTCGTGAAGATACGAATTATTCTCTTTTAGTTTTGTTTTTTCTTCCTCATCATCAGACAACGTATATCTTGAAATTTTTGATTCTTTGGAATACCTGGGCTGATCAATCTTGATCTTTTTGCGTTTGTAAGCAGGTTCATTTTCCAGGGATTCCAGTTCATCGTCATTTTTCATTTTGTTTTTTCCTGATTGCCCTTCTTCTTCTCTGTTTTCCCTTATTTTCTCGATCACCTCTTCCTGTCTGATTGTTTCATGTTCTTTCTCTTCTTGTTCTGTTTTTGAAGAGTGGTGTACTTCAAATTGTTCTTCTTCTCTTTCTTTTGTCAGATCAAAATTTAGGGTTCTTTGTTGGGTTTCGAAATCTTCTTTTTCTTGTGTTTTCCCTTGGTTATTTTGTACACCTTCCCTGTTTTGTTTGTTGTATTTTTCTGTCAGGGTGATTTTTTTCTTATGTGTTTTCTTGGCGTACAGTTCAGGAATGCTGTTGTCTTCAAATCCCGTGGCGATAATAGTTACACTTATTTTGTTTTCCAGTTCCTCTTCTTTCCCGGTTCCCCAGATAATGTTTGGTGTGGTTTCCACTTCGTTATTGATATAATCGGTAATTTCCCCGATTTCATCCATGGTTATTTCTTCTTTTCCTGAATTGATATTCAGCAGGATATTATCTGTTCCCCTGATATCGTTGTCATTCAGAAGGGGAGAAGTAAGCGCTTGTTCAATGGCTTTGCTGGCCCGGTTTTCTCCTTCTGCCTCACCTGTCCCCATGATAGCCACACCACTGTTTGACAGTACGGTATTGACATCAGCAAAGTCCACGTTGATATATCCCGGAACAGTTATGATTTCAGCAATACCTTTTGCCGCGGCGGCTAACACATTATCCGCATGGGAAAATGCTTCTGAGAGTTTCATGTTTCCGC
>CAZWHH010000342.1:0-3413 GCA_964633615.1 uncultured Bacteroidales bacterium
TTTCAACCTGAGCTTAATAAGTTCATCCTGAAAAACAGGAAGAAGATTGACAAATACATCTCCAAAAACCGCAATGTCAATCTTCAGTTTGTCTATTTTCCTGAATTAAAAAATCGAATAGATTCTCAGAAAATTATTTATTCATATCCAGGACTTACATCAGAGCAAGCTGAAGAACTGGCTGTTCAGATTAAAGAATTTGAAACCCCGGATATGGCAAAGTTAATATTAGAAAAAGTCAATTATAAAGGAGATATATACCCAGGACTTTTCAGATTCATTCATTCCAACAATAACCAAAACCATTATAAGTTTGATCCTGTAAAGGGAGATAAGCCAAGGGAATGGAGGAAGTTTTTGAAAAATTATATTTTAAACCAGCAATCAGTAATTGATGAACTCCCTGAAGAAATAATAAGGGAAAAATCCTATAACGAATATTACGGTAAAAAACAAATAAATAAAAAAGTGGGGGATATAGAATCTAAGTTTGAAAAAATTGGAGATGCTGTATCAATGGAAGTCCTTGATTTGATTAAAAAGATCGATAATCCTGTTCAAATATCCATGATTCAGAATTACCTTGAGGCAAAGCTCAAAGGATATAAGAATGATACTAAATTAAGCAGAATTGTAATCAACAAAAAAGAAATAATCCTTCCCGATTACCACAATACCATTATCAATCTCACTCCACTACAGAAAGCTGTTTATATACTGTTTATGAATCATGAAGAAGGAATTCAGCTACCGCAATTACCTGACTACAAAGATGAAATATTGGATATCTATCTGAAATTTACAGAACGTGGTTTACTGGACGATATCAGTAAAAGCATTGATGCGCTTACAGATCCATTGGATAATTCTATTCATGAAAAATTTTCAAAAATAAAATCAGCCTTCATTAAAAAATTCCATGACAGTCTTGCCAGCTATTACTACATTTCAGGAGCAAAAAATGAACCTAAAAAAATTGCCATAGACAGGAATCTTGTTGAAATAAATATATAACTGATATTCAGTTGTTTTTTATTCTTTTTGGTACTGCAAGCTTGCAAATCCCTGAATCTATTCTTTGTCCTGCGTAATAAAAGAAAAACACTTTAAATAGTGTTGCTTCTCTTACTTAATTATTAACATTATTAAAAACACATTACTATGGAAACTGCAGAAACTAAAGATTTAAAAAAAATTAAAAAACTTGCAAGATTAGGTATTATTTCTTTTATGGCTATACATCTCATTTTTGAAATTTATTTCGGATTTGCAAATAACATAGCTTTACCATTATTATTCAATTTTTTTGTTTCGTTTTTCATTATAAACAGGAGAATTTCCAACGGGAAACATTATAAAAATCCTTTTATAGCCGGATTTTTGGTCTCTCTGTTTGTTTTTTCAATAAGACTGGTTCTTGGTATAGTTATTTTTAATTGCTTAGCAATAAGCTGAAAGTGTAGAATATAAAATTATGGTTCAGGTTACAAATAGCACATACGGAAATGCAAAGGGAAACCCGGATTATAATAATTAAACCATCGAATAATACCGATTAAAGAAAAACTTAAATAATCATGATTACATTTTGATAGCAATGGTTATTAACAAACAAATCATCTAAAAATTATTCTTTTAACACTTAAATTGAGATAATCTATGCTGTTTAATTCGAAAATATCACTAAGACAACGTTTCCCTCAATACCGTGGGTACAAATTAGAAATTAGATTTGTGGGAACAAATATAATAGTCAACGCTAACACTATTGGCAGGGTTTTTAATTCAAGTCCTGAAACCTTTCTTAAGCAACCTGAAGTATTAAAATATATGTATGATTATGGAAAATATCGTTTACACCCCCAACATACCAGAGACTTAAAGGATAGATATCATTATAGTGTTAGTAGAAATTATTCTCAAAATGGTGACCTTAGGGAAACTTATTATTTTGAAAAAAATCTGGCAGTAAGATATGCTACATGGCTTAACCTGGATTTTGGGGTGTGGTTATTTCATTATATTGATGATATAATCTCTGAAATAGGTTATATTAAGTGGGAAAACAAATTATATTACTAACTTAATTCTAAATAAATAAAATTAAACTCTATGGAACTTAAAATTTATGAAAATCCTGACCATACTTTTTATGCAATAAAAGATGATTCTGACAATTCGTTTAATATTAACGATTCAGGAGGATTTATTCGCGAATCAGATGATATGGACAATGATGATCTTTTATTATGGGCAGAGATTACAGGAATTATTGATGACGATGAATATTACCTGGAAAATGAAGAACTTGATTATGAAGAATTAAGACAAGCAAAAAGAAACCGGGAGGAAGTAGATACTGAATCTTACCCGGGTGGGAGAGCATTTTTAATATGTTTTGGAGATTATATAATCCCCGGGGAAATAGCTGTTGATATGATTGAGGGGTGGCAGCCCGGAGATAACGGAATTTATTTCATTGCTCATAATTACCAAGCTTTAGTTAAATTACAGCAACATATGGAAAAGTCAGGGAAAAAGATTAATTTTAAAATTAACAAAACAATAGAACAGAGAGGTATCAATGTCTAGAAGAATAAACAATACTTACCTGAATATATTATTTACTTTTCACCAGTCTCAAATAACTTTAAGAACATGAAAGGAATAGATAAATCATTTTTTATGCTGAAGAGAAGGGATGGAGGGAAGGATATTTTATTCGCCATACCTCCCTGTATTTTTCATGAAGGAGAAGAGGTTGTTAACCTCTTTAAAAAATATGCGGATAAGGAAGAAGAGCTGATTGGTAAAACTTTTCCCATGTCTGAGCCCAGTAAGGTAAGAGACTTCAAATCCTTTGCCAAAAGCAGACAGACTAAGGGATATATTGAAAAAATCGCAAAGTCAAAATACAGAAAGGAGGAGTATTATGCGAAGCTTTTATAAACACATAAAAATTATTGTATTACTTATCTTGGCTGGGGCTGCTTCTGTCGGGGTGTATTCACAACCCCTTGCGACAGGAGCCTTCGCCGCCGATGCGGTAATGAGAGTACAAAATGGAGACACAACTTTCTCAGGGTCTCGTGCCTGCTTTGTTATTGTTTTCGATGAAGTGACAGTAGCAAAGAATAAGGACACAAAAACAACCTATCAAGTAATCCAGAAAGTAAGGGAGTATGATCCCAGTAGGCAATCCTACAGGATGATTGCGCTTCCTGACAGGAGGGATTATCAAATTATGTTTTACACAAAGAAAATAACAGATGATTTCTACCATCTAATCTTTAAATTTCCGGGCGATATACTCGTGGAGTACGGGGCGTGGAAGGTAGACCTGAGTAAAGAATAAAGTAAGAGGCTGTCTAAAAAGACCAAAAAGTCTTAAATTTTTTAAAAGAGGTTGTAAT